>NZ_PCPP01000008.1 GCF_002979755.1 Chryseobacterium culicis
TATGTCCTGGGGTTGGGGCGGATCATTCGGCTGGGGCTGGGGAGGCTCTATCGGATGGGGAAGTCCATACTGGGGATATGGTTATGGAGGCTACTATGATCCATTCTGGGGCGGATACTACGGAAACCCATATTGGGGATACGGAGGAGGTTACTGGGGTGGTGGCTACTACAACAGGCCTGTTTACAGAAGAAGTGGTATCAGTGGAGGCGGATTCCAGAATACAGGGGTAGGTAATGCAGTGTACAGAACCAATACCACTAATTCAGGTTTCAGAAATAGTAACGGTGGCTTCAGAAATACCAATAATAATGGTGGTTTCAGAGATGCAAACTCAAATGGTGGCTTCAGAAACAGTAATGGCACCAATTCGGGCGGCTTCAGAAATACCAATTCAGGTGGTTTCAGAAATACGAATTCCAATGGTGGATTCCGTAATTCTGCACCACAAACAAGACCTAATTATAATTATCAGCAACCACAGCCAAGATATAACAACAATAATGGAGGCTTCAGATCTAATGATTCAGGAGGTTTCAGATCTAGTGGTGGCTTCAACTCTGGTGGAGGCGGCTTCAGAGGCGGTTCTTCAGGCGGCGGTGGCGGAATGAGATCCGGTGGCGGCAGAGGTGGCTTCAGATAATTTTTCAAATTAATAAACTATAAAAAAATAATGTTAAAAAAATCTTTAGTATTAATGAGTATTTCTGCTGCATTTTATGCGCAGGCTCAGGATGTTTCTGTCATAAGAAATACTGTAGAGGTTTACTCAAGTACTCCTATGGTGGGATCAGCTAAGTTTAATGCGATGGCTGGAGCTAATGGTGCGCTAGGTGGTGATGCAAACTCTTTGCTTACTAACCCGGCAGGTTTAGGAGTAGCTATTTCAGGAGAGGTTTCAGGAACTTTATCTATTTTAGGAAATAAAAACACCAGTTCTTTAGGAGGATCTACAATAGATTATAGTAAAACCAGAGGAGACCTTGGAAATGCAGGAGGAGTAATTGCTTTTCCTTTGATGACAGAAACTGGATGGAAGTTTATCAATATTGGTATTAATTTTTCTAACCAGACGCTGGACAATGTCATCCAGTCCCCGGGAAATAATAATATCGTTTATGCTTTTGATAAAGATGATATTACCAAAGATGCAGCATTGGCAGGGCATATGTATGAAAGATATGGAAACTTGTCAAAGATGAGCTTTGGGGTAGGTGCCAACTATAATCATAATTTATATTTAGGAGCAGGTTTCAATTTTTTCAATGCTTCACTGGATCAGTATGATAGCTTGTTTTACAGAAATCTGACCAATAACTCTACCGAAGGATTCAGTAAACAAGATACTCCTTATTCAGAAAGATCTTCTGGTTTTTCAGCTTCATTAGGGGTAATTGGAAAGCTAAGTCCTAATTTCAGAGTGGGAGCATCTCTTGAAACTCCTACGTTCTGGACGATAGACAGAAATTATTATTTCTATAATGATCCTGTTTACGGGGATGATATGGGAGCTGAGAACAGAAAGTTTACTTCACCGCTTAAAGCAACTGTGAGTGCTGCCTTTGTAGCAAGTAAAAACTTCTCTTTGAACGTAGACTATACGCTTGGACTTACAAAACCTGATTATAAAGTATATGGAGGAGCAGAAAGAGAGTTGAATGATTTCTTTAAAGATAATTACAAGAATCTTTCAGAAGTAAGAGTAGGGGCTGAGTACAGAGTACAGCAGTTCAGATTGAGAGGAGGATATTCTTACCAGTCAAGTCCTTTTGATGCGCTTACCATCAGTAGATTTAATGATGCTGGTAGTGTAGGTGATCAGTCTTACAGCAATCTTATGTTAAGTGACAGAAATACACTTTCACTGGGTATCGGATATGATTTCAAATCATTCTATGTGGATGCTTCTTATCAGAATATCTCATCCAAATATAGTAATCCTTTCATGAGAGGATATATGGATGGTAATTTTGATTCATCTTATTATTCTGCTAAAAACAGCTTCCAAAGTGATGCTTATGCAGTAAGTGATGTAAAAAGTAACAGAAATAATTTCTTCCTTACATTAGGATGGAAATTCTAAGCTTTGATAATTAAAGCGACATACCATAAAAAAAGCTCCGGATTCCGGAGCTTTTTTTTATTTTTTAATGAGAATGAACAGCGGTAGGATGCTGATGGAAAACATGCATCATCAACGCAAGGGAAACTCCTAAAACAACCAGTCCGATCTTTACCCAGTCTATATTATGATTTTTATTACTTTCAAAAATGATGACAGAGGAAATATGAAGGAATATTCCCCCTACAATAGCCAGAAAATAAGGCTGAAGATCAGGATTGAAATAGTTTCCTAATAACATTCCCATTGGAGAAGCCAGTGCAAATAAGGCTACAATGAGAATAGAAGGATAAGAGGACGAACTTTTTGATTCTCCCTTTCTGTTAAATAAAAATGCCCCCAGAATAAATGAAATAGGCAGATTGTGAAATACAATCCCCCAAAGGTAAGGAGACATCTCGTGCGTTTCATTGGCAAGAGGAATTCCTTCAATGAAAGCATGGATGAATAATCCTACCATTAAAGCAGCGGGAAGGATATTATGTTCACTATGATGATGGAAGTGTCCATGTTCAAAACCTTTGGTAAGTGCTTCCAGAATCATCTGAAGAAGAACTCCTCCGATGACGAATATCCCAAGATTACTGCTTCCGGCAGAGGTATAAACCTGAGGGAAAACTTCATTGAGACAGATCGTAATTAAAAAACCGGCACTCAATATCAAAAGATTTTTAGCCAGTTTTTCTTTTTTACCAAAGTGTTTCCCCAGAAATACGCCTGTTACGACACTTAAAATCAGTAAAAGTACTGTTGTCATTATTTTTTCTTAAATAAATTGATACAACGTGGGGAATTTTCTTTATTAAATTCATTCAGCTGATAGTCTCCCCAGATTTTTATTCTTTCAAAGCCACATTCAGAGGCATAGTTGTGAATGGCTTCCAATGTATGAAGCTTTACCTTTTCAAAAAAATGAAACGGTTTACCGTCAGCTTCAAAACGGATATCTTTGATGACATGTCTGCCTTCGATTTTTTTCAGGATTCTGAAATCAATATCACCGCGTGTGACTGTTGTTTCAGGGATCAGTGTATTTCTTACATACGCTTCATTCAGATAATCAAGGACAAAATATCCTCCGGGCTTCAATGCATTATAAACCGATTGAAATACTTTTTTATCATCATTTTCATTATCAAAGTACCCAAAACTTGTAAATAAGTTGAATACAGCATCCATAGGATCAGCATCAATTGGGTTTCTCATATCATGAACTTCAAAAAGCAGTGTTTGATTTTCATACTGTTTATCAGATTCAATACTTTGTCTTGATAGGTCAAGACCCAAAACATCATACCCTAATTTATTGAGGAAAACAGAGTGTCTTCCCTTTCCACAGGCAAGATCTATGATTTTCGACTGAGGCGGAAGCTGAAGGTCCGCAGTAAGCTTTGTAATGAAGTTTTCAGCTTCAGTATAGTCTCTGTTGCTATAAAGCAAATGATAATAAGGGGTATCAAACCAAGATTCAAACCATTCCATAATGCAAAAATAACTAAATTTGTGCGGTTAAAAGCAAAGTATTTTACAACATTAAGAGATTGAAAATTTCAATTGGACAAGAAGTTGGATAGCTAATCTTTTAATTTTTAAAACTTTAAATCTTTTAATTCATACTTATGGATACAGAAAATATTAAAATACAGATAAAGACATTCTTCGGATTGGAGCAGATTCTGGCAGAAGAAATCAAAAAATTAGGGGGAAGAAATGTTGAAATCAAAAACAGGGCAGTAAATTGTGAAGGAGATCTTGGTTTTCTTTATAAAATCAATTACTCTGCGAGAACAGCATTGAAGATTCTGGTTCCGATTCATGAGTTCAAGGCTTTTAATCAACATCAGTTTTATGACAGACTGTTCAAATTTGAATGGGAAAACTTCATGGATGTTGACCAGTCTTTCTCTATTGATGCTACGGTAAATTCTGAAACATTCAAGCATTCTCAATTTGTTACGTTAAAAATGAAGGATGCCATCGTGGATTATTTTCAGGACAAATTCAAAAGACGTCCGAATGTAGAAACAAGAAATCCGGATATCAAATTCCACCTTCATATTGACAGGGAGCTGGTGATGATTTCAATGGATTCATCAGGAGACCCTTTATTTAAAAGAGGATATAGAAGAGAGCAGGGAGAAGCCCCTATCAATGAAGTGTTGGCAAGCGGAATGCTTCAGCTGGCAGGCTGGGACGGAAAAGGAAATTTCCTGGATCCTATGTGCGGTTCCGGAACCCTATTGATTGAAGCAGCAATGATTGCGATGGATCTTCCGGCTCAGATCTTCAGAAAAAGATTCGGATTCCAGAACTGGAATAACTATGACGCAGAATTGTTCTCGAAAATCAAAGAATTCAGAATTAACAGAGTCAGACAGTTTGATGGAAAAATTGTTGGATATGACATCGATGCAAGAATGCTGAATGCTGCAAGAATGAACGTAGAAGCGGCAGAGATGGAAGATGTAATTGAGATCAAAAAACAGAATTTCTTTGATTCTAAAAAAGAATTGTTCCCATTATTAATGGTTTTCAACCCTCCGTATGATGAGAGAATTTCCATCAATGATGATGACTTCTACAAGAAAATCGGGGATACTTTTAAAACCAATTATCCGAATACCTTAGCATGGCTGATCTCTTCTGATCTTGAAGCCGTGAAGAAAATCGGTTTACGTCCTTCAAGAAAGATCAAACTTTTCAACGGAAAACTGGAAACGAGATTTTTGCAGTACGAAATGTATGAGGGAACGAAGAAAGTACATAAACTGGAAGGTAATAATTAATAAACCCTGAGATTAAAAATGTCCTGGAATTTTTTAGATGTATTTGATGTGGTTTTGAATGGATTAGAACTGTTGGGTTCCCGTTCACGTTCAACTTCGGACAGGGAGAGTCTGAATTATGACGAGAAACCCGGGAAAAAAGAGTCAAAGAGATCCAGATATTTCACCGAGAAAGTAAGTGTAGTACTTATGGTATTGGCTGCATTTTCTTTTTTTATTGTTTTTAAAGATCCGTTGCCCGTAGAAAATTATACACAAACTTTAGTTGTCACTTCCTTAATAGGAGTAGGAATTTCTTTTGTTGTATTTTTTATCCTGCATGTGATGGAGCTTTATTATTTTAAAAGTATCTTTAAACTGCTTTTATTCAGCTGTTCAGTAATGGGTTTCTTTATTTCTGTGGTCATGTATATCTATTTCAGATCTGGCTGGTTTATTTAACAAAACAAAGTAATCATTAATAAACTTTGAGATTAAAATGTCCTGGAATTTTTTAGATATATTTGATATAGTTTTGGATGCGTTTGGACTGTTTGGTTCTGGATCAAAATCGCCACGCTCAAAACCTGAAAGAAAAGCTTTAAATCATAATATAATATCTCAAAAGAAGGATCCAAAAGATCCGGATAGTTCACAGAAAAAATAATTCCAGTAGTAATTAAAATAAAAAATAGGTTGTACTCACGTGGTACAACCTATTTTATTTTATCGTGCCAGTGAAGGCGCAAAGCCATACTGCTTTTTAAAGGCGTGCGAAAAATGCGACAGATCTTCAAAACCTACTTCCAGGAAAACATCAGAAGGTTTTTTATTCTTTTCAGACAAATGATAAAAGGCGAGTTCAAGACGCTTTTGGGTGAGCCAACGCTGCGGTGTTGTTTGAAAAATCTTTCTGAAATCACGGTTGAAAGTAGATAAGCTCCTTCCCGTAAGATATCCGAACCGTTCCAAAGGCATATTGAACATATAATTCTTTTCCATAAAATGAATCAGATCCACTTTTCCGGGCTCATCGAAATCGGCGAGTATAGAATCTATATCCGGATCAATTTCCCTTATAATACTGATCGCCTCAGTAATCTTTAAATGAGCAATGTTTTCAGGAAATGGCCCTTCCATCTCAAAATAGGGGATTAGAGAAGCAAGACAGCTGTTCAAAAGCGGATGACTGTCAAAGCTGTGAATGCTGGCTTCCCGATATCCGGTTTTTCTTTGCTCCCCAACCGAACGGTAAAAATCTTTCAGACGTTCTGTGGTAAGATGCATGGCTACTGCTTTATGAGGAAGTCCGTCTTTTGGATAATTGATAATCGTGGCCAGATGATTCCTTGGGATCAGAAATAGATCTCCTGCTTTGAAAATATAGGTTTTATCGGCCTGAATAATCTTCGTTTCTCCTGATATGAACCAGACCAGCATATGGTATTCAAACACTGTTTCGGTTTTGAACAGCTTATCATCATAACTGGAAAGCTTGATATCCGGGGTGAGGTATTGTATCTGGAAATCCATTGTCAGAAGTTTTGCATTACAAATGTATTTAAAAAACAATTATTAGGCATCAAACCGGAAACCCAGCATTTCTTCACTTAATTTCCATAAACGTTCAGCATTTTTTTTATCGACGGAATAAGACTGTACTCCTCGGATGGTTGCCGGTTCATCAAATCGGTGCTCTATTTGTCCATGATCTATTTCCGCAATATCACAGTTTTCACAATACACTCCGCCAATTTCCTTAAGCTGTGGGCTTACAGCACACCAGATTGTAGTGGCAGCCCCTTGGGGAACAGTTTTTAATCGGGCCTCCACTTCCGGTTTGATATTTCCGTTTTCATCATGGGTTCCAAGCTGTTTAAAAAGTTCAATAGGCTCTTCTCTGCCCAGGTCAGTTCCATATACAGAACCGGGATGAAGAGAATACGCTCTGATGTTGAATTCTTTTCCTCTTTCATCCAGTGCTACAGCAAACAGATTACAGGCTGTTTTGGATTGTCCGTATCCGGATAGGGTGTCATAGTCTCTTCTCTCAAAATTAGGATCTTCAAAATCAAAAGGAGACATCTGATGCCCATAAGAAGAAACACTGATCACCCTTGCGCCGTTAGCTTTTTTCAGAGCCGGCCATAATTTTGCGGTAAGGTGAAACTGTCCAAAGTAATTGGTTGCCAGCTGAGATTCAAAACCTCTGCTATCTCTGCGAAGAGGAACCCACATGATTCCTGCATTATTAATAAGCAGATCCAGGCTTTTTCCTGATGCTGTAAATCGTTCTGCAAAAGCATCAATAGAAGATGGATTCAT
The DNA here is from genome assembly GCF_002979755.1 of Chryseobacterium culicis. NCBI lineage: Bacteria > Pseudomonadati > Bacteroidota > Flavobacteriia > Flavobacteriales > Weeksellaceae > Chryseobacterium > Chryseobacterium culicis. The sequence continues at coordinate 7,213 of NZ_PCPP01000008.1, forward strand.
CAGATCCATTTCTTCAAGTTCAAAATTTTCAATCCCTGAGAGATTTTTTCGTGCCTTTTCAATATCTCTTGCCGGAATAATAACCTGTGCTCCGGCTGAGATCAGTACTTTTGTGGTTTCAAGACCAATTCCTGCATAACCGCCGGTGATGATCACCGTTTTTCCCGTAAGATCCATTCCTTTAATAACTTCCTGTGCTGTTGAATACGCATTGAATCCTGATTGAACAGGCTGTTGCAATGCATTGATTGTAAATTCCATTTTTTATTGTTTTAAATTTCTATAGCAAAATTAGGATGGATTCCCTGTGTTCATTTTGTTTAAAATGTCAAATTTGTTGGCTCAGAATTTCATCAGTAAAACCCATACAATGAGAAGAATAAAATAGAACTTCGTTAATTTCTCTGAATAAGCTGTTAAACTGTTTGTAGGTTGTTCTGCGAATAAGTAATTTTGAAAAATTTTCAATTTGAAGCCTACTATTTCCATTGTCGTTGCCATTTACAACCGAAAAGATGAACTTTTTGAGCTGCTGACTTCTCTTACCCAGCAGACGGATAAGGAGTTTGAGATCATTATTGTAGATGACGGTTCTCTGATCGATCTGAAGCCAACCATCAAAAACTTTGAACAAGGGTTGGATATTAAATATTTCAGAAAGGATAATTCAGGACCTGGACTGACAAGAAATTATGGCGCAGCAAGAGCAGCCCATGAATGGCTGGTATTTGTAGATAGTGATGTCATTGTTGAAAAAGATTATATTGAACATATTAAAAACGATATCCTGACGATTCCCTGTGATGCGTTTGGAGGGGCAGATAAGGCTCATAAAGGATTCAATCTGATGCAGAAGGCTATTTCCTATTCCATGACTTCTGTTTTTACTACAGGAGGAATTAGAGGAAGTAAGAAAGCCGTTTCTAAATTTCAGCCCAGAAGTTTTAATATGGGCGTGAAAAAGGCTGTTTTTGAAAAAGTAGGCGGATTTTCTGAAATGAGAATAGGAGAGGATCCGGATTTGTCTATGACCCTTTGGGAAAACGGTTTTACCACTGCTTTTTTTGATGATATTGCAGTATACCATAAGCGCAGAGTTGATTTTGGGAAATTTTCCAAGCAGGTTTATCAGTTTGGCTGTGCAAGACCGATTCTTAACCAGAGACACCCTAATTATGTGAAGATTTCTTTTGCATTTCCTACTTTATTTATGTTGGGATATGTGATGGGCTTCCTGGAGTATTTTATTATGCATAGAGGAATCATCCTTGCCTTCTATGGATTATATACCTTTTTGGTGCTGTTTCATGCTTTATTGCTGACTAAAAATATCAGTATTGCCGGTATGGCGGTTGTTTCCACCTATATTCAAATGTTTTCTTACGGGTATGGATTCCTGAAATCCTGGATTTTGCTGAATGTTTTCAGAATGAAACCTGAGGATGCTTTTCCACATCATTATTATAAAAAGTAACAGGGATATTGTCTGCAAAAGAAAATTCAATAGGAATGGGCTTTAGCCCATTTAAAAAATCAATAATATCTTCCAACGGCTTTAGCCAAAACCTAAAAGATTATACACAAAGCTTGTTATTTCGAAGAGGCGATAAGTTTGGATTCAGTAGGAATGGGCTTTAGCCCATTTAACAAATCAGTAACCTCTTCCAACGGCTTTAGCCAAACCCTAAAAGATTATACACAAAGCTTGTTATTTCGGATAGGCGATAAGTTTGGATTCAATAGGAATGGGCTTTAGCCCATTTAATCATCAATAACATCTTCCAACGGCTTTAGCCAAAACCTATAAAAGAGTATATACACCATTTACGACTCAATTAACTGCTGCCTACATAATACATTGTATGGGGTATTAATATATAAATCGGGGAGCTAAGGTGATAATTTGAGGTTTCAGAATACGATGTTGGGGTCTGCTTACTTTCCGTTAAGGTCTGTTATACCAAATTTCCGGTTGTATAACCCCATCATTGAGATTAAAAACATATACGGAGAAGTTCAGAACGCCAGCGGAGTATTTCCCAACCGCAAAAGACAGGTTATATACTTTTTCACCAGAAATAAAAAGATCCGGAACATCACTCCGGATCTTTTGTTATTTTATTTACTCTCTTTCGGAAGGATTTCATCCGTTTTAAGACTCTTGGTAAAAAACTGTTTCAGTTCATTCTGTTTTACCTCAAATCCCGGTGATGCGGTGCCTGCTTTATAGGCTGTATAGGCATAATCTGTAAGAGCAGCCTGGTAATTGTCATAGTCATGTAAAGTCTTGGCGCTTTTCAGCCGGGTCACGAGACTTTCCAGTCTGGCGATAAAGCTTTCATAGTTTTGTCTGGAGGTAAGATCTCTGTCGAATTCTTCCCAGTCTATTTCGGAAGCGCTTAAGGCCGATTGGTTTTTCCTGTAGTCAGCCACTTTATTGACCAGAAGTTTATTCTGCTCATTGATGCTGCCGTATTTCTGGCGGTCTTCTGCTGAAAGGGTTACGGTGATAACTGCTAAAGCTGTTTCCAGTGCGCTAAGCGCGGTTTGGGCTGCTGTCAGCTGTGCATCGGTAAGATGGGTGTTGTTGAGATTGGTTAATGCCATTACTTGTATTTTTTATGGGTTATTATTTTTGATAAGGGATTTCATTCATTTACCCTTCTCATGGTACAGTAAACCTATGGATAAAAGTAAGGGTTCGCAATATCTGATCATCAGGTGATTGAATATGATATAGAGATTGTATTTTATGCTTGAAAAGTTATTGAGAATATTATCTTTTAGATGATATCATTCTTTAATTCCCCTTACTCATTTTTTAAGGTGACCTGTTCTGTTACTTCACGAGAATATTTTTGTATACATCAAAGTAACATTTGTACAAACGGGTCAGATTTTTACCATCCGGCAATTAGGGTTAAAAAGCAATAACTATGAAATTTTTATTCGGTTATACCCATTCGGTGGATATTCTTTAACTGCTTTTAAATTATTCAATATCAGTTTAATGTGTACACATTGAAGCCCGATTTTATGCACATAAATTACAATATTTTTCATCCCTAAAGAATATTATTATAAATAGTTTTGAAATATTTCTGAGCCTATAAAAGCATCCGATTCTCAAAAACACAGTATAAGAAAGAATTGGATTAACCATGATCTATCAGAACAAACTATGTTAACTTAAAAACAACACGGGAATGAAAAAAAATGATCTCAGTGCATTCACTCTATGCACAATCCTCGGCGTATCCGCTCAGGAAGTAGTGTGGCAGAAAGACACCCAAATGGCCACCATTGTAACCCAATCCCATGAAGATGCAGCAGATCCCACCAAAGAAGCTGAGCTATTACTGGCTCTTGATGCCTTTCAGCCTTTGGGAATGACTTCCAAATATACGTACGATCCTTTGGTTGGGATAACCACCATAACCCCACCGTCAGGAATCAGGGAACTCTATGTCTACGACAGCGCTAACCGATTGAAACAGGTTCAGGTAAGGGAAAGGGATAACGCCGGAACCTACCGCTATAAGGTGGTGAAAGAATTCCGGTATCACTATAAACAGTAAGCACCCATAAAAAAACACCCATGAAAAAAATACACCTATTAGGTCTGCTGTTGATAGTCATGCTGACCTCTGCACAAAGTACCACCGAAAACTATATACAGTCCCAAACCTGCCTGAGCGGTGACTGCAGCAAAAAGACGGAAACCCTTACCTATTTTGACGGATTAGGACGACCCAAGCAAATGGTCAGTGTAAAAGCGACCACCACAGGAAAAGATCTGGTGACTCCCATTACGTATGATGCCTTCGGAAGACAGGTAAAGGATATTCTGCCAGTTCCGGCTAATACCCTCAATTCAGCCATCCATACCGGGATTACCAATGAAACTGCGGCTAATTCTTACTACGGGACAGCCAATGCCTATACGGAAAAGGAAATGGAGAATTCTCCATTAGACAGGCTAAAGCAAGTGGCACAAGCCGGTGATCCCTGGAAGATGGGCAGTGGACATACTCAGAAATATACCTATGAAGTAAATCTGGGAAGTGAGGTAAAGAAATTTATCACGAGTACAACCACGGCCACATCTGGAACAGATCATAAAACCATTTCCTCTGTATCCATAGTGCCGGGCAGTGAGTTTTATGCTCCGGGCACTTTATACAAGAATACCGTAACCGATGAAGACGGAACTCCTGTCATAGAGTTTCAGAACGGACGTGGTGAGACGGTACTGGTACGTAGAACAGATGGAACCCAACATATTGACACCTATTATGTCTACAATGAATACGGACAAAAGGCATTTATAATTCCTGCTTTGGCAGTAAAAAAGATTGAGCAGAATAATAATGTTGTTACCACGGATATTGTCAACAGCTTTTGCTATCAATACCGCTACGACGGGCAGTACAGGCAGGTGGAAAAAAGACTGCCGGGAAGGGATGATTGGGAATCTGTGGTATATGATGCAGCAGACCGTCCGGTTCTTACCCAGGATGTCAACCTGAAAAATAAAGGCCAATGGCTGCTAACCAAATATGATGCACTGGGACGTGTTGCCTATACCGGACTTATTAACGGAGGAAGCCGTGCAGATCTGCAAGGACAGATTACCAATCTTGTTATCAGCGAAACCCCGACAGCTGCAGGTTTTAGCAAAAACGGGATTGTCGTGTATTATACCAATACGCTTTTTACCAGTTTCCAGACGCTTCTTTCTGTTCATTACTATGATTCCTATCCAAGAGATACCAAAGAGTTTCCCCCTGCAAAAATCCTCGATCAATATGTAATTAACGAAGATAAGGCACTTAACGGAGGCGCCAATACCCAAGGCCTGCCCACAGCATCTTATCTAAAAAATATTGAGGATGATAACTGGACAAAAACCTATTTCTATTATAACACCAAAGGGGAAAAAGTAGCGGAGAAAAGCTGGAATCACCTGGGCGGATATACAAAAAAGGAATTCAGACTTGATTTTTCCGGTGCTGTAGACGAAAGCTATACCTATCACAAAAAAGGGGCTTCCGATGCTGAGGTTACCATCCAGGAAAGGTTTGTATATGATGACCAGAAAAGGCTGCTGAAACACTATCACAAGGTGAACAGCCAAATGGACGAACTGCTGGCAGAAAACACCTACAATGATCTTGGACAGCTTATCAATAAAAAAACAGGCAATACCACGGGTACTCCTTTACAGTCGATAGATCAAGCCTACAATATCCGTGGATGGATTACGAAAGTGAATGATCCCACCAGCTTAAACGGGAAGCTCTTTGCCTACGAGTTGAAATACCATAATCCCGTGTATTCTACGGTGTCTACAGGGAAATACAATGGGAATATTGCAGAAATAGACTGGTCAAGCGCAGATACCGGAATATTCAGAAGGTATAATTACCAGTATGATGGCTTAGAAAGGCTGAAAGAGGGAATGTATTCTGAACCCAATGCCACCGTTCCCAGGAATAATTATTACAACGAATCCCTCACCTATGATGTCAACGGGAATATCCAAACCTTAAAAAGAAACTTGCTCTCCAACGGAGGAGCTGTAATGATGGATAATTTGGGGTATACATACACCGGGAACAGACTTGCCAGGGTGAATGATACTTCCGGAAATTATGCTGGCTACCCCGACGTTTCAGGAAATGAGATTCCTTATGATGGTAACGGGAATATGACTACCCATTTGGATAAAGGGATATTAAAGATTAATTACAATTTCCTGAATCTTCCCAATCAAATAGAATTCAATTCTTTATATAAATCACGGGATTATTACAATCTGCTTTTCAATGTCAATACAAAATATGTATACAAAGCAGATGGAACCAAGCTTAAAAAGATCTATACCTTCGGTTCCGGCAAAACGAATATCGAAACCACCTCTGCTACAGACTATCTGGATGGATTTCAATATACCAATAATGTATTAAGCTTTGTACCTACTTCAGAGGGCTATTATGACTTCGTTCAGAATAAGTATATTTACAACTATACCGATCAGGTAGGAAACATCAGACTGGCATACTACAAAGATGCTTCCGGAAATCCTACAATAGACAGAGCTACTCATTATTATCCTTTCGGGCTAGAGTTTGGAGGAGAGCTAGTTACTGCCAATTCATTATCTCCAAATTACAAATATTCTACACAGGGGCAGGAAAAACAGACGGAAACAGGCTGGAGTTCTTACCGATGGAGGAACTATGACCCTGCGATAGGAAGGTTCTTTAATGTAGATCCTTTAAGTGAAAAGTATGCTTACCAGTCACATTACAACTTCTCAGAGAATAGAGTTGTTGATGGAAGAGAGCTGGAAGGCTTAGAATGGCAAAGCACAAAAAGAGCACAAGATCTTCCTGGTGATCCTGCAGAATTTGCAGAAATGATTGGTGGTGGGATTAACAGTCTAAGGGCTGCAGTCGCCAATAATGTTGCAAGAACAGCCAATTTTTTCTCGAATGACGCTGTAAGAAATAAACTTGTAGTTGGTGAAGATGGTGGGCTGACTTTGCTTACAGGAGTTCCTAAAGAATCCTTGAAAGAGAAAGTAGCAAACGGGGCTCTTGATTGGGGGACTATACTTCTATCTGTTGCTGGTGGACCTGAAGGAATGTTAACTGCTCAAGGAGGGAGATCGCCTGTTGTAAAAGGGTTTGAAGAGGTAAAAGATGCGGTAAAGACGGTTCATGGAAATTCTAAAATGAGTACAAAAGCCCAGCATGGTTATGAGATATTTGATAAAAAATCGGGAGTTGTTTCAGAATTTGGAATAAGTGGGCAAAAAAGAAGTGCTTCACAAGTAAAGAATAGTGGATCTGCAAGAATTAATCAGAAATTAAAAACAAAATATAATAATGATCCCAATATTGGTGGACGAGTGGTTAATGATAACCTTGGAAATAGAAAACAGGCTCTCGATTGGGAAAAAGGAAAAGTCAAGGATTTTAAAAATGAATACGGAGAAAAGCCTAAAAGACAAATTAGACCTTAATAAAACAATATGAATTTACACGAAATTAAATTAAGCGCTCAGTTTGTATTCAATAAGCAGAAAGACTTTAATACTGAAACATGGGCAGTCTCTGAACTTTATTGGTCGTTTCTTAAAAAATATAATACTTCAAAAGTAAAAAAATGTGTAATCAGTGCTTCTGAGGATTGGGTAGAGGGACAACAAAAATATACCAATTGGGAGGATTTAAAAGAGGTTAACATCTCTTTCGATTTTACAAAATATTTCTTATTAGATAAACAAGGTAAGAAGCGTATGCAGTTAGAAGCTATCCATAACGGAATGATGCAGATAGCAGAACATGAAAAATGGGAAAAGCAACCATTGATAGATGCTTATAAGCAGTGTTTGGAAAAGAATCTGGAATATCAATTTTTCGTAGGAACTCCTAAATTATCTCCCGATAAAAAGCACAAAATAAATTTTTGGTGTAATTGGGATATAGATGTTTTTGAGGTTTATTCTATACTATCTGATAAAAACAATAATGAGATAGAGCGTAAAAAGATCATTGAAAAATCTCCTTACGATGGAGAATTTATTTATTATGTAAAATGGAAATGGCTGGACCATACTAAAGTTCTATTGGAAGACAAATATAAGTACGGCAATAATGAAAAATGGGAAATAGAAATAAAGCCCTAGTATTAACAATAGTCTTTAAGTAAATAATGCTTCAAACATTTTAGTAATAATTTAGGGTGTTGTTTTTAATACCCTAAATTTTAAAAAATATAACACCGATTAGGTAGGAGACATCAGACTTGCGTATTACAAAGATGTTTCCGGAAATCCTAAAATAAACAGAGCTACTCATTATTATCCTTTCGGGCTAGAGTTTGGAGGAGAGCTAGTTACTGCCAATTCAATTACTCCAAATTACAAATACTCTTCTCAGGGGCAGGAAAAACAGACAGAAACAGGCTGGAATTCTTACCGATGGAGAAACTATGACCCTGCGATAGGAAGGTTCTTTAATGTTGATCCATTAGCAGAAACCTATCATTCCTGGTCAACGTATGCCTTCAGCGGAAACAGAGTTGTAGATGCAAGGGAACTGGAAGGACTTGAACCTAAAAAAGTAAATGAAGTTAGTCTCCCGGATGATCCTATAGAGTTTGCGGAAATGATTGGCGGAGGAATTAACAGTCTAAGAGCTGCAGTCGCCAATAATGTAGGGAGAACAGCTAACTTTTTAACCAATGATGCTGTAAGAAATAAACTTGTAGTTGGTGAAGATGGCGGTTTAACTCTGTTAACTGGAGTTCCTAAAGAATCCTTGAAAGAGAAAGTAGCAAACGGTGCTCTTGATTGGGGGACTATACTTCTATCTGTTGCTGGTGGACCTGAAGGAATGTTAACCGCTCAAGGAGGGAGATCGCCTACTTTAAAGGGGTTTGAAGAGGTAAAAGATGCAGTAAAGACGGTTCATGGAAATTCTAAGCTGAGTACAAAGCCGCAGCATACTTATGACATCGTCAATACACATTCTGATAATGATGTTGTAAAAACAGGGATTAGCGGTAGTAAGCTCAACCAAAACGGAACTTCCAGAAGAGCTAACTCACAAGCCAAGAAATGGAATGAAAATGAGAACTCTCCGGGTAAATATAAAGGAGTTGTAACGGGTACACATACTGGTGGGACTGGTGCTAGACAAAAAGCACTTGATTCTGAGCGTGATCGTGCTAAAACTCTACTTCAGGAAGGACAGTTGAATGATCCACAAAAACATGTAAGACCAAGATAATTATGCAATTAAAACATTTCTATTTAGCCCTAGATGAAAATGATTATCATATCCAAAGTAATGATAAATCAGAAAAAAAATATAATAATGATAAAATAGTTTCAGATTTCAATTTTCAAACTGATTATTTTACACATTTTATAGAAATGAATTTACGAAAGCTCAAATATGAAACAGAATCTTATAACATGCTATTGCTAAGAGCTAAGAAAAAGCCATCTGATTTTTTTTCAATTGAACCAGAATTTAAGTCGTTAACAATTGAAGTTTTCTTTGATGAAAATAAGTATGAAAAATTATATCCTTTCAAAAATGAATACCCTCTAAATGGTAAACTCCTAAAACCCATTGAAGATGAAAATTTATTTCATGTATTTTTATTTAACATTATAAATGAAGGGCTCGATAAAGGTAAAAAACTAAATGCACCAATTCCTTATTGGCAATTAAAGGAAATAGTATTAGATTTTAAAAATAAAAATTTTCAAAATGAATGGATGTTTAAATCTAAAATCTTTAAAGATCTTAATATTAAAGTTTCTCTCTATTGTCGTTTAACTATTAATTATTTTACTTTAGAAATAATAATTGAGAAAAATAAAATAGTAGTATTAAAAAAAGAAATCCTTCGCACCTTACCCAGCTCAATCATGTACAATCATGAGTTTAAAGACATTATTTTTGAATCCGGAAAAATAAAAGTTATGAAAGATAGGTTTGAACCTTCTACTTTGTATGAGGTTTCTTTAGATAGTTTAATTTGATAAAATAACCTCGCTGGCACGAGCATGCTGCTCGTGTCCACATTAGAATAAATAACAATCGTTGCATTTGTGCAGGTGAGGTATACTATTTTAAACTTTGGATGACAACCAGCTTTGCTTCAATCTGTAATTAAATTCTCAAAATAGTTATATAAACTTAATGATTTTGTTTAAGGACACGAGCGAGACGCTCGCGCCAGCAAGGTAATTATGACCCTGCGATAGGAAGGTTCTTTAATGTAGATCCGTTAAGTGAAAAATATGCTTACCAATCGCATTATAACTTCTCAGAGAATAGAGTTGTTGATGGAAGAGAACTGTAAGGCTTAGAATGGCAAAGCACAAAAAGAGCACAAGATCTTCCTGGTGATCCTGCAGAATTTGCAGAGATGATTGGTGGCGGGATTAACAGTCTAAGAGCTGCAGTCGCCAATAATGTTGCAAGAACAGCAAACTTTTTTTCGAATGATGCTGTAAGAAATAAACTTGTAGTTGGTGAAGATGGTGGGCTGACTTTGCTTACAGGAGTTCCTAAAGAATCCTTGAAAGAGAAAGTAGCAAACGGGGCTCTTGATTGGGGGACTATACTTCTATCTGTTGCTGGTGGACCTGAAGGAATGTTAACCGCTCAAGGAGGGAGATCGCCTGCTGTAAAAGGGTTTGAAGAGGTAAAAGATGCGGTAAAGACGGTTCATGGAAACTCAAAAGCCAGTATGAAAGCTCAGCATGGTTATGAGATATTTAATAAGAAAACAGGAGAAACTTTGGAATTTGGAATAAGCGGTCAAAAGCGAAACGCTTCACAAATAAAAAATGGTGGTTCTCCTAGAATAAATCAAAAACTGAAAACAAAATACAATAACAATCCAAATGTAGAAGGTCGAGTTATTGACGGAAATCTTGGAAAAAGAAAGAATGCGCTTGATTGGGAACAGAATAAAGTGAATGATTATTCGCAAGGAAATAATGGACAAGGACCGAGATTCCAAAAAAGACCACAACCAAAATAGATTACTATATGAAACTTACTCAAATAGATTTAAGAACAACGTTCAAGTCGGATTATACAGAAAAATTTGCTCCTGAAAGTTGGACAGTTGCGGAACTATATTGGTCTTATTTACGGGAATATTCTACACCCAATTTTCAAAAGGTAAATATTTTTGTATCTGACTATTTTGAAGATTCCCTTACAGAACCAATGCAAGTAAAAGGTTTTAAGGAGGCTTTTATTAACTTCGATTTAGCAAAATATTTTTCCTTAGATAAATTAGAGAAAAAGCGTATGCAGTTAGAAGCTATCCATAACGGAATGATGCAGATAGCAGAACATGAAAAATGGGAAAAGCAGCCATTGATAGATGCCTATAATAATTGCTTAGAAAAGAATCTGGAATATCAATTTTTCGTAGGAACTCCTAAATTATCTCCCGATAAAAAGCACAAAATAAATTTTTGGTGTAATTGGGATATAGATGTTTTTGAGGTTTATTCTGTACTATATGATAAAAACAATAATGAGATAGAGCGTAAAAAGATCATTGAAAGATCTCCTTATGATGGCGAATTTATTTATTATGCAAAATGGAAATGGCTGGACCATACTAAAGTTCTATTGGAAGACAAATACAAGTACGGCAATAATGAAAAATGGGAGATAGAAATAAAGCCCTAGTGTTGACAATAGTCCTTAAGTAAATAATGCTTCAAACATTTTAGTAATAATTTAGGGTGTTGTTTTTGAATGACAAAGACACCATGTATATAATCTGCATTAATTATTCAACATTTATAATTCTAACGATGCATTTACTTTGCCCACATAATTTGTCATTCCGTAGGAATCTCAACAATCTATTGGACTTTGAACTAAAACCAGATGAATGTTTTATCACTACAATGAACTAAGCTTATTCCTCTCAAATTGCTACTGCAGATCAAAGTGGCAGTCTGGATTCCTACGGAATGACAAGAATCGAAAATATATTTTTTGTAACTTTTGAAAAATAAACACACAAATGATTGAATTTCCAAAAGGAAGATACACCTACTATATCTATATTCTTACTAATAAAAATAGAAAAGTACTTTATACGGGGGTTACAGAAAACCTCCACAGAAGATTGTATCAGCACAAAACAAAGCTAAATCGGAGTAGCTTCACGGCAAGATATAATCTTGAATTTTTGATTTATTATGAGAAATATGATTGGATTCATTGTGCTATTGAAAGAGAAAAAGAAATTAAAAACTGGTCAAGAATTAAAAAACTTGAACTTATAAGGACAATCAATCCTAATCTTGAATTTTTGAATTACTTGTTTGAAAATTGGCGTTAACATAAACCATTTTATATCAAAATACTAATATTGTCATTCCGTAGGAATCTCAGCAAACACTTTGATAACTTTTAAATAAATAAAAAAAGGCTGTTCCAAATGAAACAGCCTTTTTACAATAAATTTAGATGATAGAAATGTTTTCATGGTGGTTAAGAACTCCAACTTTCAGCATACACTCTTTCATTTTATGGTAAGTTCTTTTGATATCGTGGTCAAGACCGATGGAGAATCTGATCAGTCCGTCTGAAATACCGATGGAAGCTCTTTCTTCTTCCGGGATCTCAGATGAGGTGGATTTTCCTGAGCATGAGAATAAGGTTTTGTAAAACCCTAAGCTTACTGCAAGATAACCTAGGTTTTCTGTCTGCATCAATTCCATCAGTTCATTTGCTTTTTCTGTGGTTCCGGCATCCAGCGTCAGGAGCCCGCCGTATCCGTATTCTTCATGAAGCATGCTCTTCATGAGTTCATGGTTTTTATGAGACGGCAATCCCGGATAAGATACTTTTAATCCGTCTTTTTCGAATCTTTCAGCCAGATACATCGCATTGTGGCTGTGTTGTTTGATTCTGATGTGCAATGTTCTCAGGTTTTTTAAAATACTTGATGATCTTAAGCTGTCCATCGTAGGCCCAAGAAGCATACATGCTCCGGAATTGACATTTTTGGTGTCATCAATAAATGCCTGAGTTGCACAATATACTCCTCCAACTGTGTCACTGCTTCCGTTGATAAACTTTGTCAGGCTATGAATCACCACATCTGCTCCAAATAAAGTAGGAGAGATGGAAAGGGGAGAGAACGTATTGTCTACAATAAGCTTCAGATTGTGTTTTTTACAGATTTCAGAAAGCTTTCTAAGATCTGCCACTTCAAGAAGCGGGTTGCTCACACTTTCGCAGTAAATAACTTTAGTATGAGGCGTAATGGCTTTTTCTATCGACTCAAAATTGTTGATATCCACAAAAGTGGTTGCAACATTAAACTGAGGCATGAAGTTTTTAAGAAAAGCATAGGTTCCTCCGTAAATGGTTCTGCTTGAAATAATATGGTCTCCACTTTTGCACACCTGCATCAAAACGGAAGTAATGGCTCCCATTCCGGATGCTGTAACGTTGGCAGACTCTGTATTTTCCATCTTGGCAAGGGCCTGAGCCAGATACAGATTCATTGGAGATGAATGTCTGGAGTACAGGTAGCATCCTTCGGCATTTCCTTCGAAAGTATCAAACATGGTCTTTGCAGAAAGGAATGTATACGTAGAGCTATCAGAGATAGAGGGATTCACTCCTCCGAATTCACCAAAATACTGAAGATCCTGGATCTCGTTGGCTGCGTTAAAGTTTTCCATAAATATTGTTTTTATTTTATCGTCCCAATTTGCATTAATTTGCTAATTATTACAATATAAATTTGAATTTATAGAAAATAAAACTGTAAAATATTGTTTATTTAGAAAATTTATTTAGTATCTTCGGGATTGTTAAATTTTTACCAAAAAATTATCTATGGAACTTGACGAAACTGATAAGAAACTCTTATTTTTTTTACAGGAAGACTGTAAGCAAACTACCAAAGAACTGTCCGGCAAACTTGGATTGTCTGTTACAGCTGTATATGAGCGTGTAAAAAAACTTGAAAATGCAGGGGTTATCTCAAAATATGTTGCCTTGCTGGACAAAAGTAAAGTTAAGAAAAATTTCATAGTCCTGTGTCATGTAAAACTGAGTCAGCACAAAAAAGAATTTGTATTGCAGTTTGAAAAAGAGGTGATGGATCTTCAGGAGGTTACAGAATGTTTCCATGTAAGCGGAGATTATGATTATATTCTTAAAATAGGCGTTAAAGATATTGAAGACTACCGCAGCTTTATGCTAACGAAACTGACGACGCTTCAGCACATCGCAAGTACGCACAGTTCATTTATGATTTCCGAAGTGAAGAATACCACGGCGATTGTATTGTAGCGTATTAAAAAATTCCGGATTGGGTTATTTGATTTTATCTCCTTTTGTTATTTTATCAATGAAATAATGAAGCCTTTTAATATCGGATCTTCCTTTGTTTTTATCATTCAAAAAGCAAGTGGTTACAATTACCATTTTTAAATCAGGGATCACACAGATAAGCTGACCTCCATAACCGGTTGCTACGAAAGCCTGATGACCGTTGGTTTTTCTTCGCCACCAGTAGTAGCCGTATCCGTTGGCATCCGGCATGACATCCCAGGAATCCAGTTTTACATGTTCAGCGGTAGATTCCTGAACCCACTTCTGTGAGACAATCTGTTTGCTGCCCAATTTTCCGTTGTTAAGGATCATAGAACCAAATTTCAGCATATCTTCAGGTTTCATGAACATCTCCGAACCTGCCAGATTTCTGTTCATGGAATCTGTATCCCATCGGGTAACATTCATCTTTAAAGGTCTGAAAAGATTTTCTGTCGCGAACTGTTTCAGGTTCGTCTTTACAATTTTTGCCAATGCAGCTCCAAAAAGATGGGATTCACCACTATTATAATTGAAAACAGTACCCGGATATTCTTCGAATGGCAAATCCAGAACAAACTTTACAGGGTCGCCGGAAAATGACATTGCCGTTGAGATTTTTGAATTTTCAACCCAATCAAAACCTCCCTGCATGGTCAGGATATTTTTTAATGTTAATGTATTTCTGATGGAATCATGAACTACTTTTCCTTCAATATTGGAAATATTTTTAAAACTGGTCCTTGAGACATTGTATTCCGGAAGGATTTTTAAAACCGGAGTATTGAGATTGGGAAGCAGGTTTTTATCTTTTGCAATTCCTGCCAGAACAGAGACAATGCTTTTGGTAACAGATTTTATACTGAAAACGGATTCTTTGTTGGCTCCATGAAAATACTGTTGGTACAGAAGCCTATCGTTTTGGGAAACAATAAAAGATCCCAGAGAGGGAATGCTGTCATTGATTTCTTTGGTGAATTGGTCTGTAAATTCTTTGGGCAGTTCTTTATTGAATGCTGCCTGTGATTTCACTTTAGGGCAGAATAGGGTAAGACATAGCATTGTCAAAACCTGCAGTACTTGCTTGGATCTCATTGTTTAAAAAAAGAAGGGATAAATTATTAGTTGATCAAAAATATAAGCTCAACCGAACCAATATGGAGTGACTTAGCTTATATTTTCAATAGCTCTAAATTATGAAAAACAATGAGATGTTAAAATTATTTTATCGAATATTTTTGGATGTAATTCTAATATCAGGTTATGTTATACAAGAACCCCGTTTTTAGAAGAAATAGGATCCGGAAGATCTGTTTCTCCGCTCATCTGAAGAAGATCAATTTCAATCGTTCTGCAGATAGAAAGCATGGGAACATCAAACATTAATCCTGCAAAAGGGTTTTCAGAATAATCTCCCACAAGTTCCATAATGATATAGATCCATCCAATGATGATACAGAAAGGGATAGAAGTCCATATTCCCCAATCGCCAAGCTTTGCAAATTCATTTACCAATCCCAGTGGAAGAAGCATAATAAACAGGATGTTAAAAACAAAGGCTGTGCTGGCAAATTGTCTTGGAGAAGGAAACTTTTTGATTCTTTCTGCCTGGCCCTGAAAATTATAGAATTCATTTAAACTATTCTGCAGCTGAGTCTGGTTGAAAGCGGTAATCGCATTCATATTTTTCAGCTCATTGATATCTTTTGCCTGTTGGGAAACAAGATAAGTCGCAAAGTTTTTATAATCATTTTTAAGCTCATATTCTTCCTCCGAAAGGTATTTGTGCAGGAAGATAGGGGCTCTGCCGTAGTCCGGGAATCCCGCTTTAATCAGTCTGTTTCTTCTCAGGTTGATATTCCCGAATTTTTTTTCTGTGCTGATGTGTTCCCATTCTGTAGGTACCAGAAGCTGCTCACGGAAAGTATATAACCATGCAATATGACGATAAACGATTCTTCTTTTACGGTCTTCAAGATCAAAAACACCAATTTCTTCATTTTTGGTATCAAAGGCATATACCATAGAAGCAAATGAACGGCTTGAATTCACAATGCCACCCCAGATTTTTCTGGCTTCCCAAAGTCTGTCATAAGCCTGGTTGTTTTTGAAACCCACAAGGAATGCTTCCGCGGTACCAATTAAAGCAACGGGAACCCAGGGAATCGTCATCCAGTGCCAGTTGAAGAAATAAAAGAAAACAGCAATTAAGGTACACCAGATTGATATAAAGATAAGATGTACACCGGCTAGATTGAGAACCTGTTTATAATTGACGTATTTGGTTGTGATCATAAGATGGATGTGTTTTGCGTGTACAGACAAAATAAATACCAAACTATAATAGATTTTATTTTGTAATGCCTGTCAGATAATGGATAGTCAAGTTTTTTTAGTTTATAATGAGCTAGAATTGAGATTGATAATCTTAATTAAAAGTAGTGAAAAAAATGCATAAAAAAACCTCTAAAAATTTTTAGAGGTTTTAAGTTGATATAAAATTAATATTTCAGCATTTCTTCGATCTTATTGCTGAGCTTTTCAGCATTGGGAAGCATTTCTTTTTCCAGAACCAGATTGATAGGAACGGCAGGTACATCCAGTGATCCCATGGTCTCTACAGGTGCATCAAGATATTTGAAGCAGTTCTTAGAAATACGGTGGGCAAAAGCTTCTGCAAAAGAGTTGTTAAGCTGTTCTTCCGTAAGAACAATACACTTTCCATGCGCTTTTACTCTTTCAAAAACAAGTTCTTCATCAAGAGGAATTAATGTTCTCAGATCAATCACCTCAACTCTTCCATTGAAATTCTTAGCGGCTTCTTTAGCCCAGTAAACTCCCATACCATAAGTAACCACTAATAAAGTTCTGCCTTTTTCAGTTTCATCCTTATCAGCCTCAATGATTACTTTACCTTTTCCAAATGGAAGCATATAGTCTTCAGCAGGCTCTATTGTTTTAGCATCTTCAGTTCCCGGAACTTTACTCCAGTATAATCCTTTGTGCTCCAGCATTACTACCGGATTCGGGTCATAATAAGCTGCTTTTAATAAACCTTTAAAGTCTGCAGCATTACTTGGGTAAGCTATTTTGATTCCTTTGATATTGGCAAGTATACTTTCAACACTTCCACTATGGTAAGGGCCACCACCGCCATAGGCTCCGATAGGAACACGGATGATATTGCTTACAGGGAATTTTCCGCCACTTAAATAGCTGGATTTTGAAATCTCTGTGATTAATTGGTTGATTCCCGGATAAATATAGTCTGCAAACTGAACCTCAACGATGGGTTTCAATCCCACAGCGCTCATTCCGGCTGTAGATCCAATGATATAAGCCTCCTGAATGGCTGTATTGAAAACTCTTTTGCTTCCGAATTTTTTCCCTAAAGTAACTGTTTCACGGAAAACACCACCGATTCTTTCACCCACATCCTGTCCGTAAAGCAGAGCTTCAGGATGTTTCCACATCAATTCCTGTATAGCATGGATGGCTGCATCTACCATCACAATTTTTTCTCCGTTAGCTGGCTCACGTGTTCCTGTTTCCTCAGTAATTGGAGTAGGAGCAAAAATGTGCTGCATTACGGTTTCAGGCTTTGGATCTTCTGCATTTTTAGCTTTTTCGAAAGCCTCTTCTGCCTCAAGGCGTGCCTTTTTAGTGATTTGTTTTAAAAGATCTTCATCAACACCTGTTTCCAGTAAATGTTTTCTAAGAATTTCTCCCGGATCTTTAGCTCTATGCTTTGTTAAATCTTCTTCGTCTCTATAGAATTCTCTTCTTACTCCTGAAGTATGGTGGCCAATCAGTACTGTTTTTGCACAGACAACCAAAGGTTTTCTTTCTGTTCTTACAAAATCTACAGCTTTTTTCATGGCTTCGAAACTTTCCACGAAATCAGTCCCGTCTACTCTCATTCTGCTTAACCCCGTGAATCCTGCTACAAAATCATAAGCATCGCAGGTTCTTGCTTCATCTTTCGTTACGGAAATTCCCCATTCATTATCCTGAACCAAAAATATGATAGGAAGTTGATGTAATGCTGCAAATTGTAGCGCTTCACTCACTTCACCTTCTGTAACCGAATTGTCTCCAAGGCTGCATACAACCACAGGATTATTCTCGAAAGTCTGAAGATTGAAATCCTGAATATATTTAATTCCCTGTGCTACTCCTGTAGTAGGAATGGTTTGCATTCCGGTTGCGGAACTCTGATGAACGATCTTCGGTTTGTTTTCATCCCTACTTGAAGGGTGAGAATAATAAGATCTTCCTCCTGAAAAAGGGTCGTCAGCTTTAGCCAGTAATTGAAGCATTAATTGGTAAGGTTCAAAACCAATTCCTAAAAGAATACTTTCGTCTCTGTAATAAGGAGAAACCCAGTCTTCTTTCTTTAGCTGATAGGCAGTTGCCAGCTGAATGGCTTCATGGCCTCTTGAAGTACTATGAACATATTTGCATATGTTTCTGTTTTCTTCATAAATATCAGCCATTGCCTTGGCCAGCATCATATGATTATACGCTTTGAGTAATATATCCTGAGAAACTTTTTCGTGAAGTGCATTTTCCATAGGAAGCAAATATACATAAAAAAACAAAATACTAACAACTGTTAGTATTTTGTGAAAAATCTTTGTTTATATAGGTTATTCCTTGATCACTTTTTTAGAAATAACATCTTTGTCTGTTTTTACTTCAATGATGTAGATTCCTTTTGTGTACGCAGATAAATCTATCGTTTCTTTATCATTATTTATAGTGCCGCTTTGCAGTTTTTTACCTGTAAGGTCATACACATTGAATGTAGATTTTTTAGGTGCTTTTAGAATGTTTGTGACATCTTTCGTGATCGTTGGCGAAATAGCGAGATTGTTAAGAGGATTTGAAATGTCTTTAGTTCCTAATAACTCGGTAAATCCTGTTACGATGACGGAATAGTTCTGAGGAGCATTACCTCCTGAGTTATTTTTCAATATGCCTTTGTTGGTGATCTCAATTTTATAAGTTCTTCCGGCAACCGGAGCATCAATTACAACCTGTTCTACGTTGTCTACAGTATTATCTCCTTTTGTGGCAGGAGTCATAGGGTTGTTGGCATCCAGTTTCCACGGATAATACACGGTGTTGGTAGTCGTATCTGTAATTTTCAGATCCAGATCATTAATCAGCTTGGAGCTTCTGTTATTGTAAATATTGTTCCATTGATTGGTGAAGTTGGTGAACTCAGGATCTATCCAGGATATGGTCACTTTTAACGGCTCTGACCCTGATGCTTTTACTGTTTTTACATTGGCTACTCCGCTGTTTAAAGTTTCATCATTGAAAATAATTGTGTTATTTGATTTTCCTACAAGAAGTTCCGCTCCTTTTTTCGAGTCAATAAAGCCCCATCCAAATTGTGGGTCAGGGCCTATGTTTCCTGCTTCTTTAGCTGAGTGAACCATTAAGGTTTTTGCGGATGCAGCATTTAAAACATTTCCTCCAAACAACTGTTTATTGATCTGTGTCCAAAGTCCCACAATACCTGTTACAACAGGCGCTGAATAAGAAGTACCATCTCCAATGTCAATTTTGCTGCCTCCAGTTGCATTATTATCAGTCCATGCACTGGCAACTTCTGTTCCAACTGCTGTAATATCCG
Source organism: Chryseobacterium culicis (assembly GCF_002979755.1). NCBI lineage: Bacteria > Pseudomonadati > Bacteroidota > Flavobacteriia > Flavobacteriales > Weeksellaceae > Chryseobacterium > Chryseobacterium culicis. Next base: position 26,752 of record NZ_PCPP01000008.1, read on the forward strand.
GTTTTATACCTCCGTCATCTCTTGGTCCTGCGCTGCTGTAGCTGGAATGGATAACATCTGAGGAGGCTGTATATCTTCCATCGTTAGTTGTAATTCTGTCTGCAGCTCCTACCACAATGATATTCTTTCCAAGAGAACCAATCCCGATACAGTCGTATCCCTGTGCGCAGTTGCTGGGAGGAAGCGTATCTGTTGCTGCAAATTCTACTAAATTTCCAGTGTTATCCGTATAATATTTTTTATAAGTACTTGTAGCAGCACTAGGTCCTTCACCAAAAGAGTTTCCGGCAGATTTTATAATAATATAAGAAGGGTTGTTGTATACAATTTGATCATAATCACGATCATTTGTGTGATAAGTTCCCTGAGCGTCAAAAGAAGTGCCTGGGCTGGCAAAAGCTCCATTCCAGACCCATGACGGTTCATTGTTAATCAGCTGAGGATCTGCCCACCCCTGGTTACTTCCATAGGAATGATTTGAAATATTGGGTTGCGCTTTGATAATTTTTTGAAATACTGTGCTTTGGGTAGTTTCTCCGTCCAAGACAGAGGTTCCAAAAGCATAGGCCACAATGGTAGAATTGGGTGCAATACCTTTGAAGTTGACTTGTCTGGTTGTTCCGTTCGTGAAGGTTACGGTGTATGGATAGTCTTTCGCTCCAATAAAGCTGGAAACGGCTGTTGCGTGGTCTCCATAATTAACGGTACTGCTTTCTTTGTTTGTGATTCTGTTAGGAAGGTTGTTAAAAAAAACATGCCCGGCAAATACTCTCGCTACACCGGAGGAAGTACTGCCGTCAAAAATAGTAAATTTAATGCCTTCTCCATTGAATGAACCTGTTAAGCCTGTAATATTTCCTCCCTGTAAAAAATCAGAATTGGAATTTTTAATCTGGTCCATATCATGAGCCTTGAAAAAATAGGGTTTGTTGCCCGGTAAAAAACCTGCCAGATTGGTTCTTTGCTGTTCAATCTCTTTTAAAACTTCAGGAGTTCTGTTAGCATTATATCGTTTAGATATATAAGCCTCAAATTTTTCATTGTTGTCTATTCTCTGGCGTTCAAATGATCGGTTTAATTCTTCATTGTTTTGCGCATTTATTAGCGTTATAGCTAAAACACTGAGTAAAAGTAATTGTTTCTTCATTTTGAGTGATAAATTGTTAAAAAATAGAATCATTCAAATTTATGCTAATATTTTAATTATTAATATGTTTTGATGGATAACTCCAATTTTTTAAGCTAATTTTAATTTTTCATTTTATTTGTTAAAAAAAATTTTTGAGAATATGATATTGGGGTTATTTTTTGGATATTATTGATTGTTTTAATCGTTGTTATAAAACAATATTTAGAAAAAATGGAGTAACTTTACATTCTCTTTTTTATAAAAAAGTTAGAAAATTATATGTATTTAATTTTTGACACAGAAACAACCGGTTTACCAAAAAATTTCAACGCTCCGCTTTCAGACTCGGATAACTGGCCAAGAATGGTTCAGATTGCATGGCAAGTGCACGATGATGATGGGAATTTGATTGAAAACCAGGATTATATAATAAAACCTGAAGGGTATGATATTCCCTTCAATGCCGCACGTATTCACGGAATTACCACCAAGATTGCCAATGAAGAAGGACGAGATCTCCAGGAGATTCTTGAAGAGTTCTCTAAAGTCCTTGAAAGAGTAAGAGTGGTTTCCGGACATAATGTAGAATTCGACTATAATATTGTAGGAGCAGAATTTTACAGAAAAAACCTGAAAGATAATCTGCAGGAAAAACCCAAAGCAGATACCATGATTTTGGGAACCGACTACTGTCAGCTTGGCGGAGGTCGTGGAGGAAGATTCAAACCTCCGAAATTGGAAGAGCTTTATGAAAAACTCTATGGGAATAAATTTGATGAAGCCCATAATGCTGCTGCCGACGTAAATGCTACAGCCAGAGCTTTCTTTGAGATGGTAAGAATCGGAGTTGTACCTGCTGAAACCTTAAAGATTTCAGAAGATCAGCTTGCGTATTTCAGAAGTCTTTATCCGGATCCGATTAAGCCTTTTAATATTGTTATCAGAAGGCAGGTTGCAGATTTTCATAATAAGAAAAAGCAACAGGATTTCGGGAGTATTGATGAAATTGATTTAGGAAAATATTTCAATTTTAATAGTCATAGTGTTTTCTCAACATTGATGGCTACATCAAGTATCAATGATTTGATTAAAAAAGCTTCTGACGAAAATTTCCCGGCTGTCGGTATGGTGGATCTTGGAAACATGATGGGGGCTTTTAAGTTCGTTTCAGCAGTAGAAGGTGCTAATGGGGACAGAGCAAAGAAGCATAAAGAATATTTAGCAAAAAAACAGGAAGCAGAAGAAAACGGAACGGAGTTCAATGAAGATGAACCTGTTTCTGAACCGCTTATCCCTGTGGTTGGCTGTGAATTCTATATTTCGGAACGTTATGAACAAAAGCAGTTTACCAAAGATGATCCCGACAGGAGAACACAGGTAGTGCTTTTGGCAAAAGATTTTAACGGGTACAAAAACCTGGCAAAACTTTCCAGTATCGGTTTTCTGAAAGGATTCTATTTTGGGGTTCCAAGGGTGAGCAGAGAGCTGATAGCACAATATAAAGAAGGAGTGATTGCACTGACCTCCGGAATTATGGGTGATATTCCTGATGCCATCTTAAATACCGGTGAACAGAAAGGAGAGGAGCTTTTCAAATGGTGGAAAGATACTTTTGAAGATGATTTTTATGTTCAGATTCAGAATCATAAACTGCCTGAAGAAGAACATTTAAATGATGTTTTACTCCATTTCGCGGATAAATATAATGTTAAAATTTTAGCGCAGAACGAGACTTTTTACACCAATAAAGATGATGCCAATATCCAGGATATTGTAAGCTGTATAAAAGATGGTGAAAAGCTGACAACACCTATTGGAAAAGGGTTTGGTAAAAGAAGAGGTCTGGCAACAGGTGAATATTATATCAAGAATTCCGATGAAATAAAAGAGGCCTTTTTAGCGTATCCTGATGCATTTGATGCGTATGAAGAATTTTCTGCAAAATTTAAGCCTTATACCTTAAAAAGAGATGTTCTCCTTCCGAAGTTTGATATTCCGGAAGAATTTATCCATGCCGAAGATGAGGTAGACGGGGGAAAAAGAGGGGAAATGGCCTATCTTACCTATCTTACCTATGAAGGAGCAAAGAGAAGATATGATCCAATTGGCGGTATTACCGATGAAATCAAAGAACGTCTTGACTTCGAACTTGAAGTAATTGCCAATACCGGTTATCCTGGATACTTCCTTATTGTACAGGATTTCTGTAATGAAGCCCGTAATATGGGGGTTTGGGTAGGTCCGGGAAGAGGTTCTGCTGCAGGTTCTGCTGTAGCTTATTGTATTGGAATTACCAATGTAGATCCTATTAAATATGACCTGCTTTTTGAGAGATTCCTGAATCCGGAAAGGGTTTCCATGCCCGATATTGATATTGACTTTGATGATGAAGGAAGAGATAAAATTATCAAATGGGTAGTTGAGAAATACGGAAAAACTCAGGTAGCACAGATTATTACTTACTCGGTTTTGGGTGGGAAATCTGCTATTAAAGATGCCGGAAGAGTACTGGATGTTCCGATTCCTGATACAAACAATATTGCTAAGCTGATTCCTCCGAGTCCGGGGATGAATATCGCGAAAGCTTTAGCAAAATATGATAAATTAAAACCGGAAGAACAGATGCTCGTTGATGAGATGAGGTATGTTCTTAACAGTCCTGATGATGCACGGCATGGAGTTTTGGCAAGTGCCAAAAAGATGGAAGGCTGTATCAGAAATACCGGAATTCACGCCTGTGGGGTAATCATTACACCGGAAGATGTGAGTAATCTGGTTCCGGTAACCATTGCAGCAAAAGATGCTGATATCTTAGTGTCACAGTTTGACAACTCTGTGGCGGAGAGTGCCGGTCTCTTGAAGATGGACTTCCTGGGGTTGAGAACTCTGACTATCATTAAAGATGCATTGAAGCTTGTGAAGGCAAGATATAATGTAGATATTGATCCGGATCTTATTCCGCTTGATGATACCAAAACATATCAGCTGTTTAAAGAAGGAAGAACAGTAGGGATTTTCCAGTATGAAAGTCCCGGGATGCAAAAATACATGAGGGAACTTAAACCCACTGTTTTTGCTGACCTTATTGCCATGAACGCCTTGTATCGTCCGGGTCCGATCAAATATATTCCAAACTTTATCAACAGGAAGCATGGGATTGAAGAGATTGTTTATGATTTACCGGAAACAGAAGAATATTTAAAAGAAACATACGGGATTACTGTTTATCAGGAGCAGGTAATGCTTTTGTCCCAGAAATTGGCCAATTTTACCAAAGGTGAAGCCGATACGTTGAGAAAAGCGATGGGTAAAAAGCAGATTGACGTTCTTAATAAAATGTACCCGAAATTCATTGAAGGAGGTAGAAAAAACAACCTGAATGAAGAAAGGCTTGAGAAAATCTGGAATGACTGGAAAGCCTTTGCAGAATATGCCTTCAACAAATCTCACTCTACCTGTTATGCATTTATTGCTTATCAAACGGCTTATTTAAAAGCAAATTATCCGGCTGAATATATGGCGAGTGTGATGAGTAACAACATTAACAATACGGATTCAATTACCATGTTCATGGAGGATTGTAAAAGTATGGGTGTGGATGTATTAGGTCCGGATGTGAATGAATCCCAATACAAATTCTCAGTAAACGAAAAAGGACAGATCCGTTTCGGATTGGGAGCTATCAAAGGAATTGGAGAAGGGCCAAGTGAAGCTATTACCAGAGAAAGAGCAAACGGAAGGTTTAAAAATATTTATGATTTCTTTGAAAGAATATTGCCTTCACAGATGAATAAGAGGGTAGCGGAAAGTTTAGTGCTTGCCGGTGGTTTTGATGAACTGGACTCTTTCCACAGAGGACAGTATTTTGATATCGACATGGCCGGAAAAACCAATCTTGAACGATTGATCAGATATGGGCAAAGCTTTCAGGAAAGTAAAAATGAGATGGAACATTCATTATTTGCTGATTTTGCAGAAGAAGTTCAGATTGAACAGCCTAAACTGCCACCTTGCCCGGAATGGCCGAATATGCATAAGCTTAACAAAGAAAAGGAAATCATTGGTTTCTATCTTTCTGCGCATCCGCTGGATGAGTTCAAGTACCAGTTCAAGTTTATGCAGGGGCAGCTTTCCAAAAAATCTGTTCTTGAAAAAAATGAGGAAGATAAAGCCGTGACAGATGAAGCGCCTGTCTTGGAGCAGGATGCTCAGGATGATGCTGTAGATCTTACAGAAATTGTATCCGATGATGTTGTGGCAGGTGAAGAGGAAATCGTGGAAGAGGTGACTAAAAAGGCTGAGCCTAAAGGTAACTTCATGTTTCTGAATCTTGATGAGGTGGATGCTTACAAAGAGCAGGCTTTTGCGAATAAGCAGGAAGAGCTGTTTGAAGAGAAAAAGAAAGACTGGAAAACCATGCAGAAAGAAAGAGAAAACGGTGGTGGTGGAAAAGAATATACTGTTGCTGGTCTGATTACGGAATATGTAGTAAAAGATGGCTTCAGAAGTGGCGAAAAAGTGGCTTTTGTTACGCTGGAAGATTATTCCGGATCTTATTCATTCAGATTGGGTGACAGAGATTATATGAGGCTGAAAGAGAAGCTGGAGGTTCAGAGGTTTGTTATTTTTAAAATAAAATTTGCTCAGGTCAAAGACGGAAGAGTCTTTGTGAATGTAAATGATGTGATAGAGCTTCAGGAAGCTTTCGAAAGATTTGCAAAAAGTATCTCGTTAGTCATGGATGTGATGGATGTAAGACCTGAAGATCTCGACTTCTTCCGAACGGTTCTCGACAGAAATAAAGGAAATCAAAAACTGAAATTCTTTATTAAAAATCTTGAGGACGATTCCCATATCGAAGTACAGTCTATGAAACATTCAGTGGACCTGAATGGAGATCTGATTAAAGAAATTCAACTTCTTAATAAGTATGAGTTTTATTTAAACTAGAAAAAAATACCTATATAAAAAGAGTGGCTTATGTCACTCTTTTTTTTGTTTGCATATTTTCAATATTGATGAAAAATTTTAAATAATTTTTTATGTTAAATAGAAAAATTTTCTGAAGTCTATTTTAATTATATACTAATTTAAATATCTGATTTCCAGTGTATTGTTTTTTTTCAATGAATTATGAAATAGTTATTAAAATTAAATAAACGTTTGGTTTTATTGGGTTTTTATGTTGATTTTAATTGTTTTTGTTTAAAAATTTATGATATTTTTTAATTTTACATTTAAAATTTAAATAATATTTATAAATTTACCGCCCTAACTTTTATTATTACTATTTTATGAAGAAATTACTACTATCGTGCTTGGCTTCCTTAAGTATGGGAGTTTTTGCACAAACTAATGTCGCCAACTATACTTTTTCGAAAAGTACTGGGGTGGCTTATACCTCAATTACGGGAGGTACAAAATTATTCCCTACCGGAACTAATACAACGTATGACAATGAGGTATCTGCCGCGATTCCTTTATCATCGCCTTTTAACTTTGGCGGTGTTGCCATGACAACATGCTATGTGAGTGCCAATGGATTTATAACATTTGGAGCGGCTCCTTCAGGAACGAACTATACTCCAATGTCAAGTTTGGGATCAACTACAGGAGCAATTTCTGCTTTTGGACAGGATGGAGGATTTTTATCAACAGATTCACCGCAGCCAGCAGGAAACCATGAGGTGAGATATGAGGATCTTGGAACTGAATTTGTGGTACAGTGGCAGGATCATGCTAACTACCATAATAGATCTACTGAAAAATTAAACTTCCAGATCAGATTGGTTTATGCTACAGGTGAAATAAAGGTGATCTACGGAAACTGTACAGATCCGGGTACCAGTACTTCAGGCAGTACACCACAGGTAGGGATAAGAGGAAATAGTACTACTTATGCCTCCAATGTAAATTCCCTGATGATTGGAAATGTACCGTCTGGAACTACTTGTGATTGGTCTAAAGCTGTTACAGCAAGTGCTAATAACAGTACTATGATTTTCTCAAGCACAACGAATGCAAGTGTTAAAATCCCGACTGGACTGCAATATTCATGGGCACCGGGTACGCAAGCTCCGGTAAGAACTTTTGCTGCTGCAACCGCAATAACCAATAATGCTGCAACAATCAATTGGACTGCTCCGACAGGGGCAACGACTTATAATGTTCAGTATAGAGCGATTGGAAGCTGCGACTGGACTAACTATAGTGGTAACCCGGTGTCCGCTGCTGCCGCTACCATTAATGGGCTGACTCAGAATACAACTTATCAGGTTCAGGTTCAGGCTTTAAATGGGGCAGCTCAATCTATCTACTCTCATATTCCCAATGCTGCCGGATCAGGAAGTGGATATGCATCCGCAGGATCTTTTACCACTACACCAAACTGTGCAATTACAGTAACCGGTCTTTCTTCCTCTGCTTTAACTCCTGAGTTTGCAACGATAAGCTGGACGGCTTCAACAACGCCTCCAGGGAATGGATATGAATATTATTATTCTACATCTTCAACTACCCCTATTTCAACGGTGACGCCTTCAGGTTCTGTAGGTGCAGGAGTAACAACCGCAGATTTATCCGGTTTGACTCCTTCAACTCAGTATTATTATTGGGTGAGAGGAAATTGTAACGGAACAGATAAAGGGGTATGGTCAAGTTCAGCGAACTTCACAACATTAGGTCTTTGTCCTACAGTTACAGCGCCGGCATCCAGTGCTACAGGAGTAAGTGTAACTCCTACAATAACATGGACTGCAATAAATGGTGCTTCCGGTTATAAATTAAAAGTAGGAACAACTTCAGGAGCGAATGATGTTTTAGATATGGATATTGCTGGTGGAACTAGTAGCTCTTATGTTTTCTCTACACCTTTGAATTATTCTACTACCTACTATTATTCTGTAACAGCCTATACAGCTAATATTACAGGACCTGCTACAGCGTGTACAGTGAGATCTTTCCAAACAGCATGTACATCATCTAATTTACCATATACTTTAGATTTTGAAAGTGTTACAACACCAGCTTTACCAAATTGTACAACTGCTATTAATAGTGGTTCAGGAAATGTATGGAAAACTGCAACGGCTCCAACTGGCTTTACAGGGAAAGTGCTTAACTATTCATATAACAGTAGTAATGCTGCCAATACATGGTTCTTTACACAAGGTTTAAATCTTACTTCCGGGGTTAGCTACAGAATCAAATATAAATATGCAAATGCAACCGGAACAACACAATATCCTGAAAAAGTAAAAGTTGCTTACGGATCTTCAGCTACAAGTGCAGGAATGACAAATACTTTAGCGGATCATGCGAATGTTATCGGAGGAACTGCTGTAAATACTTTTGTAGACTTTACACCAAGTGCAACTGGGGTTTATTATTTTGGATTCCAGGCGTATTCTGCTGCTGATATGAATCAAATCTATGTTGATGATATTAATATAGATGTTACTCCTACTTGTTCAGAGCCATCAGGAGTTGCGGTATCTGCAATTACTACCAATGGAGCTAGTATTTCATGGACTGCACCGGCTACTGCTCCTGGAAACGGATATGAATATTATTATTCTACAAACAGTACAGCTCCTACTGCCTCTACTACAGCTTTAGGGACAAGTACTACCACTTCAGCTCCTTTAACAGGATTGTCTTCTTCTTCTACTTATTATGTATGGGTGAGATCGGTATGTAGTGGTTCTGATAAGAGTGCATGGAGCATTGCTGCTACATTTAATACACTTTGTGGAACTGTTATGGCTCCTTTTACTCAAAACTTTGATAGTGGAGCAGCACCAAACTGTTGGAATAATGTAAATCCTACAGCAACAGGTACTGATGCGAACCTTTTCTGGAAATTCTCTGGAAGTGCAGATTACGGTGCAAGCCCTGCGAATAACGGAAAAGCTGCAGGGACCTATGCGTGGGTAGATGCTAGCTCACCTTATGCGGGAGCTGGTACAAATACTGTACAATTGGTTACTCCTTCTGTAGATTTAACAGGATTAACGGCGCCTATTGTTTCTTTTGATTGGTTCAAAAATCATTCTACAGTATCTACTACTACCGTTTCACCTTCAAGTTATGATAATAATAAACTTACTGTAGAAGTGAATGATGGAAATGGCTGGGTAGTGATATTTAGTGATAATACCAACTTAAACCAATGGAGAACAGTTGCTGTTCCTTTAGCAGCTTCTTATATCGGAGCAACGATTCAGGTAAGATTTACGGTGGATAAAAATGTAAGTGGCAACGGATATTTCTATGATGATGTTCTTTTAGATAATGTTGAAGTAAAACAAAATCCTAATTTGGCAACTTCTGAAACTGCTGCAAAAGACCATAAGATTAATGTATATCCTAATCCGTTTACTGAGACGTTAACAATTTCTGATGTATCCAAGGTACAGTCTGTTTCAATTGTTGATGTTTCCGGAAGGCTGATTAAAACCATTGAAAAACCTTCTTCTGAACTTCAATTGAGAGATCTTAAAGAAGGATTGTATTTAGTAGTCTTGAATATGAAAGACGGATCTAAACAAACCGTTAAAGCTATTAAGAGATAAAAATAATTTCTTAAAAATAAGAAAAAGAGGCTGCTCAATTTGAGTAGTCTCTTTTTTTATGCTTTGCGATTGAGTCCTTTTGGGGTGCTATCTTTTTTTTTAAAGTGTTTTGAATTATTGTAACTTAGTGGGCATTAATAACCTAAAACTTTAAAATGAAGAAAATCTTACTTTTATGCTTATTGACAGTAAGTATTGTACTAAGTGCTCAGATCAAATTAGGGGCAGGAAGTACAGACACAGGTAATGCTCCGGTCAATACTGATTATAGCACATCCTATTCGCAGCAGATTTTTACAAAACAAGAAATTAATGCTGATACAGCTGGTAACATCACTGGGCTTAAATTCTATGTAACTTCTTCTGCTAATCCTTACTACCAATCAAACTGGGATGTGTATATAGGACATACTACAAAAGCGACTTTCGCTGCTAATGATAATTGGATTCAATCTGGGCAAATGGTAAAGGTTTATTCCGGTAATATTAAAAATGTAAATGGAATTATAGATATAACCTTTACAACTCCTTTTACATATGATAATGTCCAGAACTTAGTAATTGCAGTTCATGGAATGCTATCTAACGACAATCCTTCTAATCAGTTTTTTGTCTACAATACTACAGAAGGAGGGGCTCGTTATCTTTTAGATCCTGGTTTTGGGGATCCTTCTACTAGCTATCAGGGAAATGTTTTGCCATATAAATCTGTAATAACTCTTAAAGGGTTGGTATCTAGTGTTTTGCCGGTGTGTCCTGCAGTGTCTTATCCTGCTGATAATGCAATACTTGTTCCTGTTTCCCCGGCTATTATCTGGGCAGCATCACCAGAGGCGACGGGTTATAAGGTTTCTATAGGGACTACTCCGGGAGGAACGGATGTGCTTAACGAACAATGGGTAGCCGCAACGAGTTTTACTCCGCCAACTCCACTTTTATATAATACCACTTATTATCTTAAAGTGACTGCTATTGGATCGGCTGGTGAATCTTCTGGTTGTTTTAATAGAAAGTTTAAAACAACACCATTGCCACCATCTAATGATGAATGTGTAAACGCTATAAATTTAGCTGTTAATCCATCTATGGATTGTACAAATATAACTTCCGGAACAACTTTGCTTGCAACATCAAGCGTAGCACCTGCTTCTTGTAATACTTCTTATAGCCATAATGATGTGTGGTATAAGTTTACAGCTACTAATTCCAGACATATGATTAAACTAAGTAATATAGTTTCTGTGGGAACGGTAAACACTACATACTTATACGCTCAGGTTTTTAAAGGTGACTGTAATAATTTAACCAGTCATTTATGTTTCAACGATGCCAATGGTAGCCTAGGATATACCTTTGCGGAAGGTCTTACTGTAGGAGAGACTTATTATGTAAAAGTGTATAGTTTGGCTGGAAATGGTAATGCCCAAAATTTTAATATATGTATAGGGGTTCCTCCACCATCTCCTTCCAATGATCATTGTACAGGTGCTATAGATCTGCCTGTAAATCCTAATATGACTTGTTCAGTCGTTACTTTAGGAACAACTTCTTGGGCTACAAAAACACCTATGTCTATTTGTAATACTAATTCTGAATATGATGTCTGGTATAAATTTACAGCTACGGCTACTAAACATATGGTTAGAATAACTGATATAAGTTCTGTCGGACCAACTTATTCTGTTAATACTGAATTTAGAGTGTTTGGTGGTAGTTGTGATAATTTAATTTGTAAAGGTGGTGGTGCAAATACTAATCTTATTATAGGTCTTACTGTGGGAGAGACTTATTATGTTAGGGTATATCAGCCTAATGGAAATGTAGGGAATGCAATCAATTTTAAAATATGTATAGGAACAGATTCTGCATTACCACCATTGAATGATGAATGTGATAATGCAATTGTTTTAACAGTTAACCCTGATCTGAATTGCTCAGTTGTAACAATGGGGCAAACAGCAGGGGCTACAGCATCTGGTGGAGCAGGAGTACCATGCACTGGAAACCCCGATGATGATGTGTGGTTTAAGTTTGTAGCAACATCAACCAGTCATAGGATTAGTTTGATAAATATTGTTCCTACTGGAGCATTTTATGCAGATAGTCTTATTAATTTTCAGGTTTTCAAAGGTACTTGTGGTAACTTAACAAACTTTAAATGCTCATATCCTACAATGAGTAATATTACAGGTTTTACGGTAGGAGAAACTTATTATGTGAGGGTTTACAGCTATGGAGGTCCGGAATCTAATCAAAATTTTAATATATGTGTTGGAACAATACCACCACCAGTGAATGATGATTGTTCGGGTGCTTTAATGGCATCAGTGTTCCCTTATACTTATACTCAGACTGATGCTCAGAATACAACTAATAATGATGGATTTGTTACAGTTTGCTCTGATGGAATGAATAATGGGACATGGTTTACTTTTATAGGCAACGGAACTAAACATACAATTACAGTATCTATGCCCACAGGAAGTAGTTTTAATCCTCAGATTGGATTATTTGGAGGAAGTTGTGGAAATTTAACTTGTGTAAAAACGGTAGACTCTTTCTTCGGAGGATATACAGAAACATTGAGCTATGACACCGTTGCTGGAACTGTGTATTATGTGAATGTTGGGAACCAGCATAATTCCATTGATAATATGGAGGATGTTTTTACTATTACAATCCAAAGAGAGGGAGATGTGAGTCTTAATACATCCGAAGCTTCTAATAGAAAAGAAGATATTGATGTATATCCTAATCCATTTAAGGAGGTACTCAATATTTCAAAAGCAGATAAGGTAAAATCAGTTTCCATTCTGGATTCTTCCGGAAGATTGATTAAAACTATCGATACTCCTTCTTCTTCACTTCACTTAGGAGATCTGAAACAAGGTGTATATTTAGTCGTATTGAATATGAAAGACGGATCTAAACAAACCGTTAAGGCAATTAAGAGATAAAATAATTTCTTAAAAATAAGAAAAAGAGGCTGCTCAATTTGAGTAGTCTCTTTTTTATGGGTGGAATTATCTTTTATGAAAGGAAAAGTTTAATTCGTTGTGAGATAATTAAAAAAATATTTTTTTTATTGTTGATTTTCACTAGATTTGATTAACTAATACTGTTTTTTATATGAGAAATTTTTTACTTGTTGGTTTCTTAATGGCCGGCTTTTTATCCTCCGCACAGACTTACTGTACGCCAGCGTTTGCTAGTGGGTGTAGTGGAGGGGACGTGATAGATTCTTTTGCAATTCCGGGTGCCGGATTTGATCATCCTGATACAGGTTGTTCTACTGATGCATATGGAGATTACACTTCAATGACAATTAACCTGAGTGCAGGTTTAAGTTATGATTTTAGCGTTAAACATGGGTATAGTGATCAGAATGTACGTGTTTGGATAGATTTTAATAACGACGGAACTTTTGATGATGCCGCTCCGGAACTTGTAGCGTCTGCAAGTAGTACTCTTGTAGGGGCAAACAATATTACCTCAGGGCTTATCACAATTCCTTCTACCGTTACTCCTGGTACTTACAGAATGAGAGTGGGAGACAGGTTCTCCAGTGATCCTATTCCTTGTAATACCGATGGATATGGAGAAGCTCATGATTATACAGTAGTTATTGGTGCGGTTCCAACTTGTTTTGCGCCGTCTGCTTTAACGGTATCTGCGGTTACAGCAAATTCTGCTCAGGTGGGATGGACTGCTCCATCTTCTGCCCCGGGCAGCGGATACGAATATTATTATTCAACCTCCAGTACATATCCTGCTGCTTCCGTAGTGGTTTCCGGAACAAGCAGTGGATTAACTGCCAATCTCCCTTCACTTGCAGCAGCCACTACTTACCATGTGTGGGTACGTTCTGTATGCAGTACTTCAAATAAGAGTGCGTGGTCTCAAATGGCAACATTTATGACATCCTGTATTTCTGTAGGGGTACCATATGCATTAGACTTCGAAAGTATAACTCCACCTGATATGCCGAGCTGTACTTCAGTAGTGAATGACGGTTCAGGAAATCTGTGGGAGACAGGTGATCTGGATGCTCAAGGATTTACAGGAAATGTCCTTCAGTACTCTTATGACTATGCCGATAATGCGGATACCTGGTTTTTTACCAACGGTATTAACCTTACTGCAGGAGTAACTTATAGAATTAAATATAAATATGCAAATGCAGAAGGAACTGTATACGTAGAAAAACTAAAGGTAGCCTACGGAACTTCAGCTACAGGCGCAGGAATGACCAATACATTAGCAGATCACTCAAATATTGTTAGCAGTACAGCAACAAGTGCTTTTGCAAACTTCACACCCACTACCACAGGAGTTTATTATTTTGGATTCCAGGCATATTCTGATGCGAATATGAATCAATTATATGTGGATGATATTAATATAGATGTAGCACCAGCTTGTAGTGAGCCTAATGCCTTAGTTGTTTCAAATATTACGGCCGGAGGAGCTACGGTTTCCTGGACGGCAGCTACTCCTGTGCCTGCAAACGGATATGATATTTATTACAGCACAACGAATACAGCACCTACAGCTACAAGTACACCTAATTTTACAGGAATTACGGCGGCTACTTATACTATTCCTAGCTTAGCGCCTTCCACAGCTTATTATGTGTGGGTAAGATCTGCATGCAGTGCAACAAGCAAAAGTGTATGGAGTGATCATGCGACCTTTACAACATTATGTTCAAGCGTGAATCTTCCTTACACAATAGATTTTGAAAACGTTACTGTTCCAGATCTGCCTGGTTGTACAGTCAATGTTAATGCAGGAACAGGAAATGATTGGGAAACAATGGACCCTCCTTCTGATAGCCAGGGCTTCACTACCAATGTGTTAAAATATCAGTATAACTCTTCCAATTCTGGCAATGCATGGTTCTTTACACAAGGATTGAATTTGACAGCAGGAGTGCAGTATACCATCAGTTATAAGTATGGTAATAACTCATCAACTTATGTTGAGAAATTGAAAGTTGCCTATGGAACATCACCAGATGCATCAGCGATGACAGGATCTATAGCAGATTATCCTTCAATTAATGATGAAATGGCTCATACAGAATCTATAACATTTACAGTTCCTACAACAGGAGTATATTTCTTTGGATTTAATGCTTATTCAGATCCGGATCAGTATAATCTGTATATAGATGATATTAGTATTAACAACGCGAATCTGGCAACAGCTGAAACGGCTGTAGCGAAAAATAATATTCAGGTTTATCCTAATCCGTTTACAGACGTATTGAATATCTCCGATATTAAAAATGTGAAAAATGTATCAGTAACAGATGTTACAGGAAGATTGGTAAAAACAATTGCAAACCCTGAATCTGTGATTCATTTAAGAGATTTAATGCAGGGTGTTTATTTAATAACACTGGAAATGAAAGACGGATCTAAACAAACGATCAAGGCGATTAAAAAATAATTCATCATTTAAATAAAAAGAAGGGGACGGATCATTATGATCCGTCTTTTTTATGGGAGTTGGGATTTGTTTTGAAATATTTATGAAAAAAAAGGAGAGCAGAATATTCTGCTCTTCTTTTATATTTTATCCTGTGGCCATCACTGATGATGGAGTATTACCCATTGTTCGCTATTTATTGGGTACCGGCTGTATATCTCCCTTATTCATAA
Source organism: Chryseobacterium culicis (assembly GCF_002979755.1). Lineage (NCBI taxonomy): Bacteria > Pseudomonadati > Bacteroidota > Flavobacteriia > Flavobacteriales > Weeksellaceae > Chryseobacterium > Chryseobacterium culicis. The sequence goes on from NZ_PCPP01000008.1 coordinate 42,120, forward strand.
GATCAAAAACAGTAGGGAAGAACATTACTAATATAAAGTAGATGATGATCATCAGTACAATCAGTGCAAAAAGAATAATCACTAAGCTATTGGGTTTGTTTTTCTGTTTCGGTTCCATGATTTTGTGGTATTTGGTGAATAAATTTTATTTATACCAAATATTAAGCTAATTTCTTGCCACATTTCTTACAATACCTTGCATCATCATCAATATCTTCATTTCCGCAGCGTTCGCACTCCAGTTCAAGGTTTTGTCTTTTGTTTCTCATTTCTGCGGTTACAATACCAGTGGGAACTGCGATAATGGAATAACCGGCCAGCATCAGAACAACCGCAAAAAACTTCCCTAAAGGCGTAATAGGCGATACATCACCATACCCTACAGTGGTTACCGTAACCACTGCCCAGTAAATGGATTGGGGGATTGTTTCAAAGCCTTGTCTTCCGCCTTCTACCATGAACATAAGGGAGCCTACAATGACTGAAAAAATAATCAGGAACAAAAGGAAGATATAAATTTTTCTCGAACTGTTTTTTAAAGCCCTTACAATTAAATATCCATCATTCATGAAATCCAGCAAATTGAAAATCCTGAAAATCCTCAGCATTCTCAACATTCTGAAAATCAGAAAGTATTTGGTGATGGGGAAGAAAAAGCTAAGGAAAAAAGGAACCAGCGCCAGAAAATCAATAACCCCGAAAAAACTGAATATATAATTCCGTTTATTTTTTACCACCGCAATCCGCATAGAATATTCCATAGTGAAGAAAATGGAGATCACCCATTCAAGTATCAAAAAAGTATAATGGAATCTTTTATCAAGTTTTGGGACACTTTCCATCATAATAATAGCAGTACTTGCCAGAATTAAAGACAATAATATGATGTCGAACAGTTTTCCAAGCTTCGTATCGGAGCGATAAATTATCCGGTAAAGGAATCTTTTCCAAAGAGTGTCCTCAGGAATAAGATTATGTTCTCTTTCCATTTATATAAGGTTATTTCACAGCGAAGTTAATAATTTCTATAAAGTATAGGGTAAATATATGACTGTTAAAAGAATCTTGCAAATGTTAAAATAAAATTCATCATTAAAAAGTGAATTATCTACACTTAATCGTGTGTATTTCAGAGTGTTATATTTAACAAAATACGAATAAAATATGACATATAAAAATGTTTTTTTTAACATTTTTATACACCAAGTTTGTAATTTTAATCTACAAAAGCTTTATATCATGAGAAAAATTTTAACCTTGTTTATTCTGTTTTTCATAAGCAGTTTTGTGTATACACAGGTTGGGATTAATACCTCAGCGCCCAATGGTGCTGCTGTATTGGATATCGTCTCCAACCAGAAAGGAATTCTTATTCCTCGCCTTACAGATACTGACCGGGATACCAACCTGGCTGATAATGACGTTTCTACAGTACCTCCTGCAGGTGTCGTAAACGCTAACCTTACTGCAGGAACCCTTATTTTTAATACGACAACGAATAACTTCCAGTATTGGGATGGTACCCTCTGGAGACAGCTTTTTGTTCCCACATCTTCTCAGGCTGGTAACGACGGTGTCGTTAAAATAAATTCTGGAAACGCAAATGTAAAACCCTCATTCAATTTAAGTGCTGCAGGTAGTGGCTATGGCCCAAGACAACAAGTTCTCTATGCTGTACCATTAGTCTTTGCTGCAAGCCCTACAACAAGCTGGCCGGAAACAACAGTTCCCTTTCCTGGAGTGACATCCAATATTTATATTTCGGCTACGGGTAAATGGAGAGAAAATGAAATTAACGGTCAGGTCCATGTCTGGAGAGTAATCTCTACGATCACTCCTGGATCCAACTCTTCAGGATCGGTAAAAGCTACTTTTAAAAACCCCGATTCCGGTTTTGAAGTTAATTCCATCCAGTTGGTTCCAAGTGGATCAAGTGGAACAGGTAACATTCTTACTTTTTATTTCTATACCATTGCAGACCCTGCAAGTCTTGATCCGGGAAGAGGATATCAGCTCTTTATGGAATCCGATATAAGCTGTAGTGTGGTAGTAGAGTCCTTTACAAGGGTATCACTGTTCAAAGATTAACAGTCTTATTTAATTCTTTCTAATATCAAATTAAGCCGGCCGGAGAAAGCCGGTTTTTTTATTGCTGTAGAAATTTTTCCGGATTTTTAGTAAAATTAATATCTTCGCTGTAACCGTAAAATATAAATTAATGAAGCTAAAAACTGTAATTGCAAAAATTGAAGAGGAGATCAGTATCAGACAGGCTGAAGATTTTGATAATGTAGGATTGCTGTGTGGGGTTTATGACCGTGATGTATCCGGGATTCTGGTTTGCCATGATGCGCTGGAAAATGTAGTAGAAGAGGCCATTGAGAGAAACTGTAATCTGATTGTATGTTTTCATCCCATCATATTTTCCGGACTAAAATCTTTAACAGGGAAAAACTATGTAGAAAGAGCTGTTTTAAAAGCTATTGAAAATAAAATAGCCATCTATGCCATCCACACCGCATTTGATAATGATTTCTTTGGGGTAAATCACGGAATATGCAGTCAGTTAGGACTCAGGAATATGAAGATTCTACAGCCGAAAGAAAATAATTTAAAACAGTTAACGGTTTTTGTTCCCAAAGAATATTCGGAAAAAGTAAAAGAAGCCATGTTCTCTGCCGGAGCAGGAAATATCGGATTTTATGATGAATGCAGTTTTACAGTGAATGGGAACGGAACATTCAGGCCGGTAGAAGGTTCAAATCCGTTTTCCGGACAGCAGGGAATTCGTGAAAATGCAGATGAAGATATGATTTCCGTGATTTTTGAAAGCTTTAAACAGGGACAGATTGTAGGTGCCATGAAGGCTGCACACCCTTATGAAGAAGTAGCGCATCAGGTGTATAGTCTTGATAATAAAAATCATCATGCCGGATTGGGAATGTATGGTGATCTGGAAGTGGAGATGGATGAAAAGGATTTCCTTGGATTTGTAAAAGAAAAATTTGGGCTGGAAGTGATAAAACATTCCTCCTTCAATAATAAAAAAATTAGAAGAGTAGGGGTTTTGGGAGGCTCAGGAGCCAGTGGAATACGATCAGCAGCAGCCAAGAAATGTGATGCTTATCTTACCGGAGATCTTAAATATCACGACTATTTTTTAGCAGAGTCTAAAATGTTGATCTGTGATATAGGACATTACGAGTCAGAACAATTTGTTACTCAACAATTATTTGAAATTTTATCACAAAAATTTAGTACATTTGCAATTTCAAAATCTATTGAAAAAACAAACCCAGTAAATTATTTCATTTAAATATGGCAAAAACCAACGATATTTCAGTTGAAGAAAAATTAAGAGCTTTATACGATTTACAGATCATTGATTCAAGATTGGATGAAATCCGAAATACTAGAGGAGAATTGCCAATTGAAGTTGAAGATCTTGAAATCGAGATTGAAGGTCTTGAAAAAAGAGCTGAAAAATTTCATGCTGATATCAAAGATCAGGACGATCAGATCAAAACAAAGCATGAAGTGATTAACCATGCTAAAACTTTAATTGAGAAATACAAATCTCAGCAGGATAATGTAAGAAACAATAAAGAGTTTGAAGCATTAGGGAAGGAAATGGAATTCCAGGATCTGGAAATTCAGCTTGCTGAAAAAAGAATTAAAGAATTCGGAGCTAAAATTGCTCACAAGAACGAAACTTTAAGCGAACTGAATACTAAGATCGACGATTTGAAAAGCCACTTAAAATTCAAGAAAGAAGAATTGGATGGTTTGATCTCTGAAACTCAGAAAGAAGAAGAATATCTTATAGAGCAGTCTAAAGAATTCGCAGGTAAAATCGATGAGAGATTATTAGCTTCTTACAACAGAATCAGAACAAACTCTATCAACGGTCTTGCTGTAGTAGGATTAGAAAGAGGAGCTCCAAAAGGATCTTTCTTCACTATCCCTCCTCAAAAGCAGATGGAAATTGCTCAGAGAAAGAAAATCATCATTGATGAGCACTCTGGAAAAATCCTTGTTGACGACGAATTGGTAATCGAGGAAAACGAAAAAATGAAATCTGTAATTAAATTCTAATTATTGATTTTTAAAAATATAAAAGCTGTTTCATCTCTGAAACAGCTTTTTTTATTTGATATGAATATAAATCTGCCTCTCTTGGAGTAAAGCAACTTTAATAGGGGGATTTGTCATTCCGTAGGAATCTCTCACATTCTTTTAACATGATAAAGATTCCTGCGAAATGACAAAGGTTGTATTGTAATTGGATTAAAAAACTTAATGAAGAGTCATCAATAGAAACGGGCTGAAGCCCGTTTAATCAAAACAAACCTTCCTTATCGGCTCTAGCCAAAACCTATAAAAAAACCGCTTCAAAATGAAGCGGTTGATCGTATTTTAATCCTGATGATCGTACATCTTATTATACAAAGCAATAAACTTCTCTTTTACCGCTTTTCTTTTCAGTTTTAACGTTGGAGTAAGCAATCCGCTTTCAATGCTCCATATTTCAGGAGTAAGCTCAATTTTTTTGATTTTCTCCCAGTTTCCAAGATGCTCGTTGATGCCGTCAATCTCTTTTTCAATTCTTTGCTTAAGTTCTGCGCTTTTCGCAATTTCTTCCGGTGTGGAACCGATATTCAGGTTGTTTCTCATAGCCCAGCTTTTTGCAAATTCAAAATCAGGCTGTACCAAAGCACAAGGCATTTTTTCACCATCACCCACTACCATGATCTGCTCAATGAATTTAGAGGCTTTTGCTAAATTTTCAATCGTCTGAGGAGCAATATATTTCCCACCCGATGTCTTGAACATTTCTTTCTTACGGTCAGTGATCTGTAAAAATCCGTCACCATCCACATGTCCGATATCTCCGGTTTTGAAGAAACCATCTTCTGTGAAGGCTTCTTTTGTCATTTCTTCATTTTGGAAATATCCTTTGAATACGGATGGTCCTTTTACGGTAATTTCACCGTCTTCCTGAATTTTAACTTTTAAATTATCCAATGGAATCCCTACGGTTCCCACTTTCATCTTATCAAAGCTGTTGACAGAAATTACCGGAGAGGTTTCTGTTAAACCATACCCTTCCAAAATAGGAATTCCCGCATTCTGAAACATTAAGTTAAGCCTTGTAGACAATGCCGCAGATCCTGAAACCAATGTCACAATTTCACCTCCTAAACCTTCTCTCCATTTGGAAAATACCAATTTGTCAGCAATGATTTCCTGAAGTCCGGATGGCTTTGAAATAGTTTTCTTCTTACTGATTAAGTTCAGCGCCCAGAAGAATATTTTTGATTTTAATCCTCCTGCAGAAGATCCTGTATTGTAAATTTTGTCATATACTTTTTCTACCAGCCTTGGTACTACCGTCATATAATGAGGCTTCACTTCTTTTACGTTTTCACCCATTTTCTCAATGCTTTCCGCAAAATAAAGAGAAAAACCGTTGTACTGATACAGATAGAACAGCATTCTTTCAAAAATATGGCAGATAGGAAGGAAGCTTAATGCTCTTGTTTCCTTATAATCCAGACTTCTTTTCTTGGGAATTCTCGGAATGGCTCCCAATACGTTTGAAACAATATTATTATGAGTAAGCATTACTCCTTTCGGTCTTCCGGTAGTTCCGGAAGTATAAATAATGGTTGCAAGATCTTCCGTATTGATCGCGTTAGAAAGGTCATCCACTTCAATTTGTGTAGATTCATCTTTACCCAGATCAAGAATTTCTCTCCAGTTGGCAGCACCACTAATATTATCAAAAGTAAAAATACCCTGTAAACTCGGGATATTGTGTTTTACTTTCATTACTTTATTCAACAGCTCTTTATCAGAAACAAAACAGTATTGAATTTCAGCATTATTGAAGATGAATTCATAATCTTCCGGAGAAATACTTGGATAAACAGGCACTGAAACAACTCCGATCTGAGAAAGTCCGAAATCCATTATAGCCCATTCTGTACGGGAATTGGTTGTAATCAAAGCAATTTTATCACCCGGTTTTATACCAAGCTTCAATAATCCTCTGGATATCTTATTTCCCTCATTAATAAACTCCTGGGTAGAAGTTTTTTTCCATTCACCATGATATTTCGTTACAAACATATCCGTTTTAGGATATTTTTCTAAAGCGTAGTGTGGAATATCGAATAATCTCTTGATCGTCATGATTTTTTACGTAATTTATAAAGAAATTTAAATATAAGCATTTTTTTTAATTGAAAACATTTGAATGTAATAATTAGGAATTAGTTAAATGCTTACCATAATATATGGAATCAAAAAGGAGGCCGGAAGCCCTGAAAAGGGGATTTTATATTTTGAACTGATCATTTGTGAATGTTTATGGCTCTGAAGGTATCCGGTATTGTTTTTATCTCTCCTCATTTCGAATCCCAAAACACGCATTCACTGGCATTAAACGCTCTTCAACTTCCATTTTCTGTGCCTTTTTCCTGCTTTCAATTTAATTTTTTCAGATTTGGTTAAAAAGTGTAAATTTACGGCTATCTAATTATTTTTTTTATGGACTTTAATTTATCGGAAGAACAGCTGATGATTCAGCAGGCAGCAAGAGATTTTGCACAAAATGAACTATTACCTGGAGTGATTGAAAGAGACCGTGACCAGAAATTCCCTGCAGAACAGGTGAAGAAAATGGGAGAAATGGGGCTTTTAGGAATGATGGTAGATCCAAAATACGGCGGTGCAGGTATGGACAGCGTTTCTTACGTGCTTGCGATGGAGGAGATTGCAAAAATAGATGCTTCTGCAGCTGTTGTAATGTCTGTAAACAACTCATTGGTTTGTGCCGGTCTTGAAAAATTTGCTTCTGAAGAGCAAAAAGTAAAATATCTTACCCCATTGGCAAGCGGACAGGTAATCGGAGCATTTGCATTATCTGAGCCGGAAGCAGGTTCTGATGCTACTTCTCAGAAAACAACTGCTGAAGATAAAGGAGATTACTACCTTTTAAACGGGATCAAAAACTGGATCACGAATGGTGGTACCGCTTCTTATTATATTGTAATTGCACAGACAGATCCTGAGAAAAAACACAAAGGGATCAATGCTTTCATTGTAGAAAGAGGATGGGAAGGTTTTGAAATCGGACTAAAAGAAGACAAATTAGGAATCAGAGGAAGTGATACACATTCTTTGATCTTTAACAACGTAAAAGTTCCAAAAGAAAACAGAATCGGTGCTGACGGATTCGGTTTCAACTTTGCAATGGCCGTATTGAACGGAGGAAGAATTGGTATTGCTTCCCAGGCTTTAGGTATTGCTTCAGGGGCTTACGAACTGGCATTGAAATATGCTAAAACAAGAAAAGCTTTCAAAACTGAAATTATCAACCACCAGGCGATTGCATTCAAATTAGCGGATATGGCTACTCAGATCACTGCTGCAAGAATGCTGTGTTTCAAAGCGGCTTGTGAAAAAGATGCAGGAAAAGATATTTCTGAAAGCGGGGCTATGGCAAAATTATACTCTTCTCAGGTAGCAATGGATACTACTATTGAAGCAGTACAGATCCACGGTGGATACGGATACGTGAAAGAATACCACGTAGAAAGATTAATGAGAGATGCCAAAATCACTCAGATCTACGAAGGAACTTCTGAAATTCAGAAAATCGTGATCTCAAGAAGCATCGCAAAATAACATTTTATAAAACACACTACCTATGAAAAAATCTTTGTGGATCACCCTCGGTGTTGTACTGCTGTTACTGGGCGTATTTGTCTGGTATAAATACTATTTCGTTTTCGGAGAAGGAGTGAAATCCGGATATCTGAACTACGCTATGAAAAAAGGCTATGTCTTCAAAACATATGAAGGTAAGCTGATTCAGGAAGGCTTCGGAAGTGGAAAAACAGGAACCATTACAAGCTATGAGTTTGAATTTTCTGTGGATGACCCTGAAGTTTTCAAACAACTGGAAACGAACAGCGGAAAAACCTTTGATCTGCATTACAAAGAGTACAATGGTGCTCTTCCGTGGAGAGGAAACACAAAGTTTGTCGTAGACAAAGTAGTGAATATGAAATAAAAACAAATAAGGCTCTCAATCTGAGGGCCTTATTTTACACCAAATCACAAAATATTAATATATGAAATAAAATTTCCAATTTTATTTTTGAACCTTGTTTGATAACGAAGATTCATTCTCTTTTGCTTATACTTAAAGTTAAGAGGAATTTTTGTAATAAACAAATACTTCCGTTGAATGTTTGATAAAATTAAAAATAAGAATCGAACTTTAATTCTAAACCTCATTAAAAAAATATTAAAAAATCTATCCAAAGACGGATTGAAATCTAGTGAGAGTCGTTATTCGGAATGTTTTTATTTCTCTTTTTATAAAAATAATATCCAATACCGGCAATGAGAAACAAAGGCCATAACGGAAGAATAAACAGGAAGATAGAAGTAATCACATCCCAGCCTGATTCGATGGCTGCTAACGATTTTCCACCGAAAGTTTTAGGTTCTGTTTCTGTTTTCTCTTTATCACTGATATTTATATTGATCGTACAAATGGTATTGTCAGCATAGTTTCGCCCTGAAACCTGAATGTCTTTCGTATCAATATCCCCGATATTACTGCTGATAGCATCCATTAAACCATCAAAATGCTGGAGAGGAACTTTGATGTCCAGGCTGTAGACTTTTTGATCTTCTCCGTGAGGACTTGCAGATTCCACGTAAGAAAGGTTTTCACTTTTGATGTAGCCGTTATTTTTATGGGCTTCTTCTCTGATGATTTCCTTCACTGTTTCTGTATTTTCTGCTTGTATGGTAAGATATCCTGATTTTACCATATTGTCTTTAGGCATATTCAGCTCATAACTGTCATTTTTAGGTTTGTCTTTATAAATGATCTTGGTTTCTTTGATAATCTTTGGAGCCGGAGCTTTTGCAGCCACTTTTTCAGGTTTCTTCTCTGTGGAATCCCTTTTTTCTATTTTGGATTCCAGTTTTGTTGTTGTTATTTTTTCAGATAAAGAATCTACCATCTTTGAGGTATTTTCTATTTTTTGCTGAATATCGTTCTTAGTATTTTCAAAATCTTTTATTCTGATACTGGCAGAGTCCAGAACTTTATCTGCTGTTTTATTGGCATTATCAATAGCTTCCGTTGCAACTGTTGCAGCGCTGTCAGCTGAGTGGATCGCTTCATGTATTGTATCCTGTGCCACTTCTCCTTTTTTACACATAATGAAAGTGCTTGATACAGCAACGAGTAAGATGAACTTTTTCATAAGTTTAATTTTTTTGATGAAGTAAAATTAGAAGGGAAGTTCTTGTAAAGATTGTAAATGAAATGTATTGTACTGGTAAAATAGTAACTATTATATTTTCAGTGTTTTGTATTTGTTTTACAAAAGATTTACAAAGCATTTTTCTGAGTTTGAGGTATTGAAATTATTCTAAAGCTTTGCCTTTTTACTCAATAGTAGTTTGGAAAACTGAAAATTCCCATCCTTCGGAGGGGTGCGAAAATTCAAAGAATTTTTGACGGGGTGGTTTCATACCATATTATAAAAAAATCCGCAGAAAATTTCTGCGGATCTATATTTAAAACAATTTCGGCTTTTCGTGATTTTGCCCTTTTATTTCAGATTAATTTTCTCTGAACTCACTGATGAAGTGTAATTTCACATTCGGGAATTTTTCCTGGGTCATATGAATCGTGAAAGAAGAGTCTGCAAGGAATACCAATTGATTGTATTTATCTCTTGCCAGGAATCTCTGCTTTAATCTTGCAAATTCTTTAAACTGTTCAGACTTTTCATCAGCTTCTACCCAACATGCTTTGTGCATGGATAGAGGTTCATACGTACATTTTGCCCCATATTCATGTTCCAGACGGTATTGAATAACCTCGTACTGAAGGGCTCCTACAGTTCCGATGATCTTTCTTCCGTTCATTTCAAGGGTAAATAGCTGCGCAACCCCTTCATCCATCAGCTGATCAATACCTTTTGCCAATTGTTTAGCTTTTAACGGATCATTGTTGTTGATATAACGGAAATGTTCAGGAGAGAAGCTTGGAATTCCTTTGAAGCTTAATTTTTCTCCACCAGTTAATGTATCTCCGATTCTGAAACTTCCGGTATCATGTAAGCCAACGATATCACCAGGGAAACTTTCTTCCACCACTTCTTTTTTATCAGCAAAGAATGCGTTAGGAGAGGAGAATTTCATTTTTTTACCTTCTCTTACCAATAAGTAATTCTCGTTTCTTTTGAAGGTTCCGGAAACAATCTTTACAAAGGCAAGTCTGTCTCTGTGCTTAGGATCCATATTCGCATGGATTTTGAAAACGAATCCTGTGAAAGTGCTTTCTTCAGGCTTTACCAGACGGGTATCACTTTCTTTTGGTTGCGGCATTGGTGCGATATCAATGAAAGCATCCAGTAATTCACGAACTCCAAAGTTATTTAAAGCCGAACCGAAGAATACCGGTTGAAGATCACCTTTCATATAATCCTCACGATTAAACTCAGGGTAAACAGACTGGATAAGATCAAGCTCTTCTCTTAAAGTTTTTGCCGCTTTTTCACCAATAACATCATCAATAGAAGTATCATTGATATCATCAAACTTAATAGAATCCCCAACTTTCTGTTTTTTCTCTTCTAAGAATAGCTGAATATTGTTTTCCCAGATATTATAAATTCCCTGAAAGTCACTTCCCATACCAATTGGCAAAGAAAGTGGACAAACTGTTAATCCTAATTTTTGTTCTACTTCGTCTAACAGATCGAAGGCATCTTTACCTTCACGGTCTAATTTATTGATGAAAACCAACATTGGGATGTTTCTCATTCTGCAAACCTTAACCAGTTTTTCAGTTTGTTCCTCAACCCCTTTTGCAACGTCAATCACAACGATTACTGAGTCTACAGCCGTTAATGTTCTGTAGGTATCTTCAGCAAAGTCTTTGTGACCAGGAGTATCGAGAATGTTGATTTTATGGTCTCTATATTCAAAAGCCAATACGGAAGTCGCTACAGAGATCCCTCTCTGTCTTTCGATTTCCATAAAGTCGGAGGTAGCTCCTTTTTTTATTTTGTTGGATTTTACCGCACCTGCTTCCTGAATCGCGCCCCCGAAAAGAAGTAACTTTTCTGTAAGGGTTGTTTTTCCGGCATCCGGGTGGGAAATGATCCCGAAGGTCTTTCTTTTTTGTATTTCTTTGATTAAGTCTGACATATCGTATTTTGAAGTTGCAAAAATCGTGATTTTTTGCGAGGTTTTCAAATTTTAATTAAGACAATGTTAATTAAGCAGAAGAATAGATGGATAGTCACGTTTGAGAATAATACATGTGGCTATGATCCCATGAATAGTTGAGCTTATCTGTCAAGCAAACATTTTTATTAATAATATGAAGACATAGATCAATCCGGCAGCAATCATGATAAAAAAGGCAGACATAACGTATTCAAATATCCCAAATTCAGTTTTTTGCGGGGCTGAAATAAGGTTATACTGCTCAATGGTCTGCAGACTTATTTTCAGATCAGGGCGAAAATGTTGGATTCCTTTTAGAAAATGACGGTACAAATCATATGGGTTGCGTAGAATGACCAATTCAAAATTAAAGTCAACACTTGAAGACACAATTTCTCCTGTTTTATTTTTCTGATAAATCTGTAATGTTGTTTTGCCGTATTTTACAGTCTGAGTGTTTCGGACATATACATCGTCAGATGGATTTTTAGCTGGCTGAAGATCGGTATATAGAATTGTTTCAATAATGGTATTTTGATTGTTGTAGAAAGTAATTCCTCTTTCATCTACAATAACTTTTCTTGCCTTTTCTTTTTTCCGGTACGTTAAAGATATGATCAAGGCTACACAGCAAAATACAAGAAGAAGCTGGGCAATAAGAAGTGTGAAAAAAATACCAGGGTCATTTTCTAGGTATTGTCTGAAATTATTGTACATAAGATCGAAAACGACCCCGATTACTCCAATAATCAGAATGACAGCTATCCAGATAATCCCCATTAAAAAATAAGTAATGGGTTTATTGATTTTGGATTCTATGGTCTGGAATTTTTCTGTCATATTAATTGGGAGTTTCAGATAATAAAAAAACAAGTCCGCATATAAGTGCTGTAATAATGAAAGTCGCCAGAATTAAAAGCCAGCCTCCCAAAGAAACCCCTTTGCTATTCACCTTCCATGTTTCCGTATCAATAGAATAGTTACGAAAAACAAAAGGATCTACTGTTAAGTCAGGGCGGAAAGTAACAATGCCGTGCAGGAAATGTGCATACAAAGTATATTTATTTTTTACCACCTTTAAAGGGAGATTCATGTCAATACGTTTTGTAATTTCTTCTTTTTTCTCTGATTGGATCGTAAGTTCTAGTAAAGGAGAAATACCCGATCCTACAGGATTTACAGTATAGATATCAAAGTTTTGTTTTGAAGGGCGAAGATCTGTATAGAGAATATGGTCTGCAATTTCATTTTTTGCATTATAAAATAAAAGTCCGGTTTCATCAACCACAATTTTACTTTCTATTTTCTTTCTTTTTCTACTATAATAACGGATTGTGGGAATTAAAATAAGTGCCGAAATTCCCCAACAAACCAATGCGGGATAAATCATTACCTCAAATCCTCTTTTATAAATTCCGTAAACAGGCCCCAGAGCGAAAAGTACAGTGAAAGGAATAAAGATCACAAAGAAAAGCCCATTCAGAACAACAGTCATAAATTTGTTGGTTGTAGACTCAATTCTTTGAAACGGAGATTCTGTATTCATTTTGTGATGTTCATGGATAAAGGAACGAAAATAAGAAAATCCTTTTTTAGTTGCCTGTAGTAGTCAAAAAAATTATCTTTGTTTCTCATAAACTTTTACAGAGAAAGGATGGAAAATAGCAAATATCCGAAGTTTACGTTTACATGGTTTGGCGGTGTTGTTTTGGTGGTTGGATTATTCGTGGGAACAATGGCTGTTTCCTTATTCAGCACTTTTTGGAAAGTTGTTTTCCGGGAAAATCTTGAACTGAAAGACTGGTTTTTGATGCTAGCAAATTCTGTAGGATTTCTTACGGCTATTGCCTTTTTTGACTTTTTCATCGTAAGACGTACTACGCAAAAGAGACTTAACTTCAATTTATCATCGGTTAATTTCTCTACCTATCTCCTGATCTTTCCCATGATGGCAGGAATGATGTTTATTTCTGAATTTATTGCCGCTCAGATTCCGACTACCGGGCCTTTTTTTGGCGATTTTTATGAATATTTTACCCAATTAATGAATCAACTGACGGATAATCCTGTTGTAATGATTATCATGACGGTAATTATGGCTCCCATTTTTGAGGAAATTATATTCAGGGGAATTATTCAGAAAGGATTGATCAATAAAGGAGTAGAACCATGGAAAGCAATTTTGTATGCTTCCATTATTTTTGGAGTGGTTCACGGAAACCCATGGCAGTTTATCAGTGCAGTGATGCTGGGCTGTGTATTGGGATTGGTATATCATAAAACAAAATCTTTACTGATGCCGATATTGTTGCATGCATTTAATAATTTAACCCTGTCACTGTTGGTGCTTTACGGTAAAGATGAGAGTTTTGCAAAGGTTCTGCATGTTTCAGAATGGCTTATTCTGGCTGTTGGAATTGTACTTTTCTCTTTATTCTACTATCTCTTTATGAAAAAGTATAAAGTACATTATGCTGAAATGTAAGTAACCAGGCTAAAAAAGTAAAATTGAAAATGAATATAGAAATGGAATTATTAGTAGCTACACACAACGAACATAAAAAAGAAGAAATCCAACAGATCCTGGGAAGTGATTGTGTTGTGAAAAGTCTTACCGATTACAACATTCACGAAGAAATTGTAGAAGACGGAGATTCTTTTCATGCCAATGCGCTCATTAAAGCCAAATACTGTTTTGAGAAAACCGGAGTTCCAAGTTTGGGAGATGACAGCGGTCTGGTAGTGGAATCGTTGGATGGAAGACCTGGAATTTTTTCCGCACGTTATGCTGGAGATCATGATTTTGCCAAAAATATCGAAAAGGTATTGGAAGAAATGCAGGGTGTTGAAAACAGAAAAGCTTATTTTGTGACAGTTCTGTGCTACTATGATGAAAATGGGGCTCAATATTTTGAAGGCAGAGTTCACGGAAATTTATTGACTGAAAATAAAGGTTTCAAAGGATTCGGATATGATCCGATTTTTGTTCCTGAAGGTTATGAAAGAACCTTTGCTGAAATGAATCCTGAAGACAAAAATAAAATCAGCCACCGTAAACAGGCATTAGACCTATTTATGGATTTTTTAAAAGTAACTGATTAAGTTTAAATATCAGGGTGAACTACCCATTTAGATTTTCTGTTGTACATTTGTTATCATAAATTATTGATTTGAGTACGTATTTAACAATATTAGGTTTTAATTCTGCTATCCCAACCATCAACACATCACCTACAGCACAGCTGCTGGAAATGGAAGAAAGACTCTTCCTGATTGATTGTGGAGAAGGTACACAAGTACAGCTTAGGAAAGCAAAAGCAAGATTTTCAAAGATCAATCATATTTTTATCTCTCATCTTCACGGAGATCATTGTTTCGGACTTCCGGGACTTATTGCTTCTTTCCGTCTTTTAGGAAGAGATACCCCGCTGCATGTCTACGGGCCGAAAGGAATAAAAAAGATGCTGGAAACTATTTTCCAGATTACAGAAACCCATCGTGGTTTTGAAGTGGTTTATCATGAGCTGGACAAAGATTATTCTGAAAAAATATATGAGGACAACAGGGTAGAAGTATATACGATTCCGTTGGATCACAGGATTTACTGTAATGGCTATCTTTTTAAAGAAAAGCAGAAAGACAGGCATCTTAACATGAAAGAAATTGCCAAATACAGTGAGATTGAAACCTGCGATTATCATAATATAAAAGCAGGGAAAGATTTTGTACTGAGTGACGGCTATGTTCTTAAAAATGAAATTCTGACTCTTGAGCCTGCTCCGTCAGTGTCTTATGCATTTTGCAGTGATACCCGTTATCTTGAAAGTGTTATTCCGATTATTAAAAATGTAACGGTGCTCTATCATGAATCCACATTTTTACATGATCTGAAGGAAATGGCAGATTATACAGGACATACCACAGCATTGGAAGCAGCAACCATTGCTCAGAAAGCTCAGGTGGGGAAACTGATCTTAGGACATTTTTCCAACAGGTATGGAGATTTGACTGTATTTACCGATCAGGCCAGAGAAATTTTCCCTAATACATTTTTGCCCAAAGCATTGGAAAGTGTAAAGATTTAGAATGAATATGCTGAAATTTGAAGAACTTAGAGACTTTCTCAACGAAAAGGCAGATCAGTATAACGCTCCCGATTTTATTGAAAATGATCCCATCCAGATCCCACACCGTTTTTCTTTAAAACAGGACATTGAAATCGCAGGATTTCTGGCAGCTACAATCTCCTGGGGAAACAGAAAATCAATCATTAATTCTGCGGATAAAATGCTTGATATTATGGGAAACTCTCCTTATGATTTTGTGATGAATTATTCTGAAAAGGATCTGAAGGAGATTCAGGATAAAAGTATTCACAGAACTTTCAATGGACAGGACTTTTCCTATTTTATAAGACAGTTCAACAGAATTTATAAAGAAAACGAAAGCCTGGAAAGTCTATTTGACGTAAAAAAAACGGAGCATAACTTTCTCCATGCCATAGAACGATTCAGAAACGGATTTCTGGAAACAGAAAAACACAGAAGCCATAAACATGTCAGTTCTCCTTACAAAAATTCCTCTGCAAAAAGGATTATTATGTTTTTGAGATGGATGGTACGTAAAGACAAAAGGGGAGTAGACTTTGGAATTTGGGAAAAAATAGATCAGAAACATCTTTCCATTCCTCTGGATGTGCATACCGGAAATATCTCCAGAAAACTGGGATTGGTTTCCAGAACACAGAATGACTGGAAAACGGTAGAGGAGCTGGATGTTGCCATTAGAAAATTTGATGAAAAAGATCCTGCAAAATATGACTTTGCCTTGTTTGGATTAGGGGTAACCAAAGAACTGTTGTAAAAATATAAAGGATGAAAAAATATAACGAAAAAAAAGAAGTTCTTGAAAAAATAGCGGACAGTATTACTTCATGGATTGGATCTATTCAGTCCCTGATTGTTCATACGTTGCTGTTCCTTACTTCGTTTTTGCTGCCAATGCTGAATATCGTTGATTTTGACAAAATGCTTCTTATTCTTACTACGGTACTTTCTCTGGAAGCCATTTATCTGGCTATCTTCATTCAGATGTCGGTGAATAAAAGCCACGAGAAAATTGAAGATATTCAGGAAGATATTGAAGAGATCAGTGAAGACATTGAAGATATTCAGGAAGATCTTGAAGAAATCAGCGAAGACATTGAAGAGATCAATGAAGATATAGAAGATATCCAGGAAGATATTGAGGAGATCAGTGAGGACATTGAAGAAATTAATGAAGAAGAAGATGAAGAGGATCACAATGAAAGAGCAAAAAATGTAATACTGAAGAGTAATGTAAGCTCGAACAAGAACGAGATAAAAGCTTTAAAAGACATTATCTCTCAACTGCAGAATGAAATTGATCAGTTGAAAAAAGAAGATAAATAACAGAAATACTGAGAATAAAAATATAAAACAGATCAATGCTCTTGGTCTGTTTTTTTATGCTTGAATTTTAGTATTCAATAATTTACGGAAAATGTAACGATAAGAAAAATTTGTTGTGAATGTGGGTGTGGAATAAGAAAATAGTAATATACAATGGTGAATTAGTATAATTATTTTTGCTACATTTGAACAAATGAAAACAAAATGTTAATTTATAGACTAAAAAACTATTTTTTCCTTTTTTCTTTTTTATTGATTTCTGCTTCTGCATTCTCTCAAACGAGACCTGTCAGAAAATCAGAAAAGATAAAACCTTCTGCGGCAAGTCTTAGAGCTGGAGCATTTATTGATGTGAATGTACCTCCCTATACCCCTTCAAACTATACGCCGGAACAGTTGGTAAAGAATATTTTGATCAATGGCGGTACCAATTGTACAACAGCCAATGTTACGAATGTTACGGTATCTCCTAATCATGAAGTGACAAACAGCAACAGATTCTGGGGATATTTTCATAAAGGAACAACCAATTTTCCTTTTACAGATGGGATTGTTCTTACTACAGGGTATGCTTCTGAAGCAGGTAATAATTATGTATCAGCGGTTGGACAATCAGTAGGAACAGGAAGTGATGCAGATCTTGTAGCGGCTACCGGAGCCAATGTTAGCTTAACGGATGCCGTAGCTCTTGAATTTGATTTCGTTCCGAATTCAAACCAGGTAAAATTTAATTACATATTCGTTTCTGATGAATATACTTCCAATTATCCTTGCTTAGGGTATTCCGATGCCTTTGCCCTATTATTAAAGAAAGTTGGAGATCCTACCTATACGAATCTGGCTGTATTGCCCGGAGGTGCAGGACCTGTAAGTGCAACCAATATTGTTCCTGCAGGAAATGGATTCAGCTGCGGGCCTATCAATGCAACCTTTTTTGGAGCTTTAGCGAATCCGCATCTGGTTATTAATTATTTTGGAAGAACAACACCTTTAACAGCTGTTGCAGATGTAATTCCAGGGCAGACGTATCATTTTAAAATGGTATTGGCTGATGCAAAAGACCCTTCCCACGATTCTGCGGTTTTCTTAGAAGGAGGATCTTTTGATGTGGGAATTAAAATTGTAGACGAAACCGGAGTGGTTTTACCGGGAAGCATCAATATGTGCGATAATACTCCAAGACAGTTGAAAGCTCAGGTAGCAGCAATTCCGGGAATGACTTATCAATGGTATAAAGATGGAGTCGCTATTCCTGGGGCAACAAGCGCTATTTATATTGCTACCCAGGCGGGAGTTTATACTGTAAAAGTAATGGTTCCGGGAAATCAGTGTCCTAGCGAGGCAACCATTACGATCGTCGGAGGAACGAGCCCTACTGTACAGAATGCTGAACTTAAACTCTGTACAACTCCTGCAATCACCAGTTTTAACTTGGAAACAGCAAAACCATTGATCAGTACAACGCCAGGTGCGGTATTCCGTTTTTATGCCAACCAGGCTGATGCACAGGCTCAAAATAACAGTTATATCACCAATCTGACCAACTATGCTGGAACAGATGGACAAATATTATATGTTCTGGTTTCCAATGGAGCTTTCTGTAGCAAGATTGCAACATTAACCTTAAGAAAAGAAGAAACACCAACAGCTTTACTTACTGCTCCGAGATTGAAAATTTGTGCCGGTGAATCTGTTTTATTAACAGCTTCTGGCGGTGTTACCTATGAATGGAGTGATTCGGCAAGTACTACCGGAGGAATAAGAACGGTAAGCCCAACTCAGACTACCACCTATACTGTATATGCTATCGGAGCACAGGGATGTAAATCTCTTCAGCCGGCACGTATTACCATTGAAGTAGTACCGGCTATTGTTTCAAACTTAAAAGGAGGCCACATCTGTCAGGGTGATAAAATTGTTCTGGATGCAGGTTCAGGTCCTGGATATACCTATCAGTGGAGTTCTGGTGAAACAAGTCAGAGCATTACAGTAGCTACTCCTGGAGAATATACGGTAATGATCAGTAACGGAGTTTGTTCAAAAGAGTTCAAGACTCAGGTTATTAAAGCCGTGATTCCTGAAGTGATAAAAGTGGATTATAATGAAAGTGGAACAATGATTGTTACAGCAAGCAATCCAAGTAATGGTATCCTTGAATATTCAGTAGATAACGGGGTAACATGGCAGTCTTCGAATATATTTAATAATGTCCCTAAAAATAAAATCATTTCGATCAGAGTCAGAGTTAAATTTACAAGCTGTGTAGGTTTCCTTGAATTCTTTACATTCGTGATGAAAAATGTGATTACTCCAAACGGTGATAATATTAATGATATCATTGATTTCAGCGGGGTGGTTAATTATAAAGATTTCAGCGGACAGGTTTTCGACCGATACGGAAGAGAAGTGTTCAAAGCAGCGAAGATCAATCCATATTGGGACGGATATTTCCAGGGCAAGAAGCTTCCTACTTCTACCTACTGGTATCAGGTAACCTTCGAAGATCCTGCTAGTAAAGAACTTACTGTAAAAACAGGATGGATATTACTTAAAAATATAGAATAATTTAAACTATAACTGAAAGACTGACTATTTTGTCAGTCTTTTTTTATTATTTTAAAATAAACAGAGTTGATATTCTAATATAAATAAATTTGCGTTAGTAATAATGTAAATTGTGTTAACTTGAATTTCAATCAAAAAAAATAGTATTTTTGTTCAAAATAATATAAAATGTTAAATAGGAGGAGAGGAAATTTATTTTTAGCGTTATTTTTAGCTTTCATGGGGAACTTTGTTTTGGCTCAAAATAAAGGAAGGGTAGAAATTGCTGCAAAACCTAAAGCTGCTTCCTTGAGAGCAGGTGTTTTTATCGATGTAAACGCACCCAGCTACCCGGAATCCGGCTATCCTATAACTCAGCTAATAAACGATGTGCTTATATCAGGAGGCTCTACTTGTACCAGTTCAACGGTAAGCAATGTAACCGTTTCTCCGAACTTGTCTGCTACCAATCAGAACCGTAGCTGGGGATATTTTAATAAATCAAATACCAACTTTCCTTTCAGTAAAGGGATTATACTTTCAACAGGGTATGCTAATAAAGCCGGGAATACTTTCCAGGGAACTTTAAGTGATGACCTTGGAACCGGTGGAGATGTAGATCTGGCGAACGCTTTAGGGATTGCTAACAATAACCTAACCAATGCAACATCTATAGAGTTTGACTTTGTAGCTGCTTCTACTGAAATTACTTTCAGATATTTATTTGCTTCCAAAGAATATCAGCAAAATTTTCCATGTACTATTACAGACGGTTTTGCCTTGCTGTTAAAAAAAGCATCTGATCCTACTTATACCAATCTTGCCGTGCTTCCGGGAGGGGCAGGGCCTGTGAGTGTAACAAATATTCACCCGCAATATCAAAACTGCGGACCTAAAAATGAAGCCTATTACGGAGGTACGAATACCGCTCAGGTTGAAACCAATTTCAATGGACGTACCATTCCGCTTACTGCAAAAGCAACGGTAATTCCTGGGCAAACCTACCATTTTAAAATTGTGCTTGCAGATTATCAGGATCCCAACTTTGATTCAGCCGTATTTCTTGAAGCCGGATCATTTGATATCGGGGTGAAAATCCTGGATCCGGCAGGAGTACAGCTTCCTGCATCTGTAAATATGTGTGATAATACGCCACAGACTTTTACAGCTTCGGTTCAGGGACCTAACATAACCTATCAGTGGTATTTGGGAACCAATGCAATTCCAGGGGCTACTAATGCAAGTTATACTGCAACACAGCCTGGTGTATATACCGTTAAGGTTTTCATCCAGGGAAATAGCTGTCCGGGAGAAGCTACCATTACTGTGGTTGGCGGAACATCTCCTACAGTACAGAATGCTACACTGACGGCCTGTTATGCCGCTGGGAATGCAACTTTTAATTTAACATCAGCACAAACCTCAATAAGCACTACTCCGGGAGCTGTGTTTTCATATTATACCACATTGGCAGATGCTAATGCTGGAAATGCAAATACAATTCCTAATCCAACAGCTCATCAGAGTGCAGGCGGAACGGTGTATGTAAGAGTGGCAAACGGTTTCTGTGCAAAAGTAGCGCAGCTGCAATTAGTAAAAGCCCCACAAATGGTACCTACTATTGCTCCACCAATAGTACTTACCTGTGCTAACTCTCAGACGACACTGGATGCTTCAGCTTCTGTTTATCCGGCTGGGGCTACATTCAACTGGACGACTACCGGAGGAAATATTGTTTCAGGAGGAACTACCTTAAATCCTGTGATCAATGCTGCGGGAACCTATACTTTAACCATTACAAAAGTTTACCAGCCTGGAAATATCAGCTGTACCGCTGTAGGAACTGTAACCGTAACAGGAAACAGTGCTCCGCCAGTTACCGGGCTTACGGCAAACAAAATAAAAATCTGTAAAGGAGATTCTGCAACCCTTACTGCTTCAGGAGGTGCTACCTATAACTGGGGGAATGGCCTTACAGGAAACGGAAACACACAGGTTGTTTCACCTACTGTTACAACAACCTACACTGTAACAGCAGTGGGAGCGAATGGTTGTGTGTCTCAAAACCCTGCCACTTTAACAATTGAAGTGTCAGAACCTTTTACAGCCCAAAACGCAACATTACATAAGTGTTATCAGCCGGGATTAACTTATAATCTTACTGAAGCTCAGCCTCAGATTACAACTGCTGCAGGAGTTACTTTTACTTACTATATCAATCAGGCTGATGCTAATGCCGCTAACGGAAACTTTATTGTAACACCTACAACATATACACCTCCAGGAGGAAGCCAGACTATTTATGTATTAGCAAGTAATGGAGGTTGTAGCTATGTGGTGACTCTGCAATTATTAAGTACAGCTCAAACAACTCTTACCATTGCTGCACCGCAAACAATTACCTGTACAACTCCACAGATTACACTCAATGCTTCAGCATCTGTAGTCCCTGCGGGATCTACTATTGCATGGACCACAACCGGAGGAACTATCGTATCAGGAGGTAATACACTTACACCAGTTGTAAGCGCTGGCGGAACATATACTTTAACGGTTACTAATATATCACAACCAGGAAACTTAAGCTGTACATATACTGCAACAGTAACAGTACAGGAAGATAAAGTACAGCCGGTAGCTGCACTTGTTTCATCACAACCCCGTATTTGTGTTGGAGAATCTGTAACATTGACAGCTTCTGGAGGAGTAACCTATAACTGGGGCAATGGTCTTACCGGAAACGGAAACACTCAGGTTGTTTCCCCTACAACAACAACTGTGTATACCGTATTTGCTGTTGGAGCTAACGGATGTATTTCTGCAACACCAGCAACAGTAACAGTTCAGGTAGGTCCACCTATAGCAGGGCTTACTGCCTCTAAATTAAAAATTTGTGAAGGAGAATCTGTAACATTAACAGCCACAGGAGGAATTACTTATAACTGGATAGGGCTTACCGGAAATGGAAATACACAGGTTGTTACTCCTACTGTAACAACAGAATATTCGGTATTTGCATTGGGAGGAAACGGATGTAGCTCTGTGAATCCGGCTAAAGTTACCATTGAAGTAGTTCCCGCAATCGTTTCTACATTAAAAGACGTATTTGTCTGCGCCGGAGATAAAGGAACGCTGGATGCCGGGGCAGGACCGAACTATACTTATGTATGGAGTACAGGAGCAACCACTCAAACCATAACAACTAATATTCCCGGAACATATTCTGTGATAATCAGTAATGGAGTTTGTTCAAAAACTTTCTCTGCACAACTGATCAATCCTGATTTACCACAGTTTACGAATATTGTTTATGATAACCATATCCTTACCCTTACGGCAAGCAATCCTACCGGTGGAACTTTAGAATTCTCCATAGACGGAGGCCTGACATGGCAGTCATCAAATGTATTTACAGGAGTTTTAAATAATACCATGTATTCTGTAATGGTAAGAGTGAAAGGTGCTAAATGCGGTACTTCACTGGATTATTTTACATTCATTATCAGCAATGCTATTACCCCTAATATGGATGGTGTTAATGATACTATAGACTTCTCCGGAATCAGCGGGTACAAAGATTTTGCAGCTTCTATCTTCGACAGGTATGGAGCAGAGGTATTCAAAGCGGCTAAAGGTGATGTGATATGGACAGGATCTTTAAAAGGGATCAATCTTCCTACTGCTACTTACTGGTACAGGGTACAATGGGAAAACCCGGCCAGCAAGAAACTGGAACAACGTTCAGGATGGATACTTCTGAAGAACAGAAACTAGACATTTATTAAAAATAAAATATTAACAACGAAATCTTTCAGCAATGAAAGATTTTGTTGTTTTTAAGGGAAAGTGTTATCATGATTTGTGAATTATTTGAAATGAGAAGGAAATATGTTAAAATAATTTGTAATTCAATGCTACCACATCATTTATGGTTTCTTCAAGTAGGGATTGATTAACGAAAATTTACTGTAAAAGGTCCTTATTTTGTTTTTTTGTAGTAAAAAATATAAATATGTATATGAGATATTTAAAAAAAAATTAAATTTGTTGAAACAAAAATATTATGAGAAGATATCTACCGCTTTGTTTATTTTTTTTAGTCATCTCGACTTTTTTATTTTCACAAAACCTGCCACCGCGAAAACAGGCAAAAGAAATTCCTTCAAATCTATCCAGAAGAGCTGGGGCTTTCATTGATGTTAACGCTCCGCAGTATCCTGAAACCGCTTATACTATTGAGAAAATGGTTAAAGATGTATTGATCTCATCCGGAACCAATACCTGTCTTACTCCCAATGTAACCAATGTGAAGATTACTCCTAACCATGCTGCAAGTAATGCAGATAGAGCATGGGGATATTTTCATAAAGCTACAACCAATTTCCCCTTTAAAGATGGGCTTATTCTTTCTACAGGTTATGCAAGAAGAGCAGGTAACACTTTTGAAGGTGGCCTTAGTGATGTCAACGGTGGAGGATCAGATGCTGATCTTGCACAGGTGATTGGGGTAGTGGAAAGTAGATTGAATGATGCTGTTCTTTTGGAGTTTGACTTCGTTCCAACAACCTCTCAGATTAAATTTAATTATCTGATTGCCTCAGAAGAATATACAGGCTCATTCCCTTGTACCTTTGCAGATGCCTTTGCGATCTTATTGAGACCTACTTCAGGTGGACCTTATGTAAATATGGCTGTGCTTCCTGGAGGAGCCGGACCAGTAAGTATTACGAATATCCACCCTGAAATACCAGGGAGTTGTGGTGCTGTGAACGAACAATATTTCGGAGGATATAACACAGGTAACGTTGAAACCAACTTTAATGGAAGAACAATCCCATTGACTGCTACAGCAACAGTAGTAGCAGGACAGGAATATCACTTTAAAATGGTAATTGCCGATTACAGTGACCACAGTTATGACTCTGCGGTATTTCTTGAAGGAGGATCTTTCAACATCGGGGTAGATCTTTTAGACCCTGCAGGAACGAAATTACCTTCAGATATCAATGTATGTGATAATGTACCTCAGGTAATTACAGCTTCTGTAAATGACCCTAACCTTGTATACCAATGGTACTATAACGGTGCTCCGGTACCTAATGCTACTACCAATACAATTACCGCTATCCAGCCTGGTACCTATACTATCGAAGTAAGTGTTCCTGGTAATCCATGTCCGGGTAAAGCTTCCATAGAGATTCATGGCGGAACAACACCGCTGGCTCAGGATGCAACATTGCTGCTTTGTACTACACCGGATATTACTACTTTTGATTTAAGTACTATTACATCTACTATCAGCCCTACACCGGGAGCGATTTTTAAATTCTACGTAGATCAGGCAGATGCAATTGCTCAGAATGATAATTATATTCAGACTCCATTAAACTATAATGGTAATGATGGCCAGATTCTTTATGTGGTTGTTTCCAACGGAGCATTCTGTAGTAAAATGGTTGAACTGAAATTATTGAAGGAAGTAACGCCAACGGCTAAAGTAAAAGCTTCCAGAATAAAAATATGTCCTGGAGAGTCTGTAACCCTTACTGCTGAAGGAGGAGATACTTATCTGTGGAGTAATTTTATGGGAACAGGTAATATGCAGACGGTTACTTTATACCAGACGACAACATTTACCGTATATGCAATCGGACAAAAAGGATGTAAATCTCTGAATCCTGCAACCATAAGAATTGAAGTTACACCGGAAATCACGTCACCATTAAAAGATGTTGAAATGTGTATTGGTGACATAGTAACCCTTGATGCAGGAGCAGGACAAGGCTTCAAGTATCTTTGGAGCACAGGGGCTACAACACAGAAAATTAATGTAGACCAATGGGGAATTTATTCAGTGGAAATTGATAATGGTATCTGTAAGAAGGTTTTCGAAGCTAAAGTAATGGGAGCTGCTACTCCTTTTGTTACTGCTTTAAATTATGAAAGCATCAAGAAAACAGTTACAATTACTGCAGAAAACCCTCCGATGAACAATACACCAAGCACGTTAGAGTATTCTATTGACAACGGAATCAGCTGGCAGGAATCCAATGTATTTACTAATCTTTTAGACAATACAAACTATACTGTTTTAGTAAGAAGAGTGGGTACACATTGTGTAGGATCTCTTGAATTCTTTACCCTGCAGATCAACAATATTATTACTCCGAACGAAGACGGAATCAACGATGTACTGGATCTTAAAGCTCTTGGAGACTTTAAAAACTTTAAAGGTTCAATATACGACAGATATGGAGTAGAGATGTTCAGATTCTCAAAAGAAAATCCTATCTGGGACGGAACAGTAGGAGGTAAGAGACTTCCTACAGCGACCTACTGGTATAAGTTCAACTTTGAGTATCCAAAATCAAAAGCTCAGATGAACTGGTCAGGATGGATTATGCTGAAGAACAGAAACTAAAATTGATAATGTAATATAAAAGAAAGCCTTTCAAATGTATTTTTGAAAGGCTTTCTACTTTTAACAAAGAATGTTATTGTATTTTGTTCAACAAAAAGCTCCCGGTAAAGGAGCTTTTTTAATGATTTCTTTATTGATTTTCTTTCCAGAGGTTAGCAAAGTGTATAAAATCTGCAACACTAAGTTCTTCTGCTCTCTTATCTAAAAATTCGTGCCCTTTTAAAGCTTCAGGAATATTTAATGATTTCAAGGCATTAGAAAGTTTTTTCCTTCTTTGATTGAATCCTGTTTTTACAATTTGTTTAAACAAAACTTCATTACCCGAAAGCCCTTCCTTAGGGTTTCTTGTAAGCCTGATCACTCCAGATTTTACTTTCGGCGGAGGATTGAAGACATTTTCATGTACCGTAAACATATAAGATACATCATAATAAGCCTGTATAAGGACAGAAAGAATACCGTAATCTTTAGTTCTCGGAACAGCAGCCGTTCTTTCAGCTACCTCCTTCTGGAACATTCCTACCATTTCCGGGATCAATTGGTAATGATCTACAATCTGAAACAAGATCTGAGATGAAATATTGTACGGAAAATTACCAATGATCGCAATCTCATCGTCTTTGATAAAACTGAAATCCTGCTTCAGGAAATCTCCTACAAAAGTTTCTTCAGTTACTTTCGCATAATTCTTTTTCAGGTATTCGATAGATTCTGTATCGATTTCTGCAAGGTAAATCTTCTGCTCCTTTTCAAGAAGATATTTGGTAAGAACTCCCATTCCGGGACCCACTTCCATAATATTATTATAGTTCTCAAAACTAAGACCTTCTACGATTTTTCTTGCGATATTTTCATCTGTCAGAAAGTGCTGCCCCAGATGTTTTTTTGCTTTTACACTCAAAGTTTTTTATGATTTTATTAACAATGATTTTCTTTATTTCGTCCCAAATTTCGGAAGATTTTTTCTATTTTAGCCAAAAATTTTAATATTAATGGCTAAATCTGTAGATGAATTTAATAAGAAAAGGCTTCGGTCCAGCAATATTACAGTAGTGATAAGTATTGCCTTAGTGTTATTTTTGTTAGGATTAATGGGGCTTATTCTGATTAATGCCCAGAAATATTCTGACTATATCAAAGAACAGTTGGTGGTGAACGCCTACTTTGATGAAAACTATGACGCTAAAGATTCTGTAAAAATTGCAAAACTTGAGGAAGAAACTTTTAAAAAGGTACAGTTATTAGCGCCTGTAAAAAAAGCGACTTATATTTCAAGAGATATGGCTGCAAAAGAAGCCAAGAAAACTATGGGAATCGACAGTGATGCATTGTTCGAAGAAAATATTTTCCCTTCTTCTATTGAAGTTGCTTTAAAACCGGAATTTGTAGATCCTGCAAAAATTGATGAAGCAATTAAAGAGATCAAATCCGTTCCGGGGATTATTGATGTTAAAAATGACAGTACTTTGATGGTAGATGTTTACAATAACCTGAGCAGAATTCTGAAGTGGATCTTAGGATTTTCAGTTTTGTTCCTGATATTGGCGGTTGTATTGATCAACAACTCTATCCGTCTGAAAATATTCTCGAAGAGATTTATTATTAAAACGATGCAGCTGGTAGGGGCGAAAAGAAGATTTATCCTTAAACCTTTTATTGTAGAAGCTATTATTTTAGGAGCCATCGGTTCTGTAATAGGGCTTATTGCTTTAGGAGGGGTATGGTATTATTTCACAAGTCAGATTGGCTCTGCTTTCGTACAGGACAACAACCAATACTTCTGGTTAGTTATCTTAGTACTTGGAGTTGGAATTTTTATTTCTGTCTTAAGTACAATTTTCGCGACTTGGAGATTCTTAAAATCAAACGTTGACGATTTATATTACTCTTAACAATGAGCAAAAAAACAAATAAATTTTCCGCTTCAGACTTTGGACATGAAGCAGAAGTACCACAGGAAAGTGCTTTCTATTTCGGACAGCAGAATTTCAAATGGATGTTGATAGGATTAGCATTTATAGTAGTTGGGTTTCTACTGATGATGGGTCCCGATGCCAATACGGTAGATGGAAAGTTTGATCCGAACTCATGGAATGACGGTATCTTTTCTATCAGAAGAATCAGAATAGCACCTCTGTTTGTTGTTATAGGATTTGTTATAGAAGTGTACGCGATCTTAAAAAGAAAATAAATAAAATACACTTTATTTAAGGATTAAAAAATTTAAGAATTTAAAGATAGGAAGCTAATTGGCCCATCTTTTTAAATTCTTAAATCTTTTAATCTTTTTAATTTTTTAAAAGAATATGGATTTAATCAAAGCAATTATTATTGCCATTGTAGAAGGGTTGACAGAATATCTTCCGATTTCTTCTACAGCACATATGGGATTTACTGCAAATCTTATGGGGCTGGAGGAAACAGAATTTTTAAAAATGTTTCAGGTGTCAATTCAGTTTGGAGCCATTTTATCTGTAGTAGTAGCATATTGGAAAAAGTTTTTTGATTTAAACAATATTCAGTTCTATTTCAAACTGGCTTTTGCGGTAGTTCCGGCTTTGGTGCTGGGATACTTATTCGATGATAAAATTGAAGCTATTCTTGGAAATCAGATTGCTATTTCTTCCGTATTGGTTTTAGGAGGTGTTGTCTTGCTGTTTGCCGATAAATGGTTTAAGAATCCTAAGATTGATGATGAAAAAGGAATTACGATAAGAAATGCCGTTACCATCGGTTTTTGGCAATGTCTTGCGATGATGCCGGGAACAAGCCGTAGTGCAGCTTCCATCATTGGAGGAATGGCACAGGGACTGACCAGAAAAGCAGCTGCAGAATTCTCTTTCTTCCTTGCTGTACCTACCATGCTTGCTGTAACAGTATACTCAGTTTTTGTGAAAACCTGGGGGAAAGAAACGGCCCATCCACAGAAAGGATATGAAATGATCATGGCTTCACAAGATCACATTATGATCTTTGTAATCGGAAATATTGTAGCCTTTGTTGTGGCACTTATTGCGATCAAAGCCTTTATTGGAGTGCTTAATAAATATGGATTCAAACCATGGGGCTGGTACCGTATTTTCGTTGGAATTGCTCTTTTGATCTATTTTTATTTCTTTAAATAGGAATTACATTATACCCATTCATGACTGCTGAAGAACTGAAATCAGGATACATTTTTTTATTAGATAAGCCTTTGGACTGGACTTCCTTCCAAGCTGTCAATAAAATGAAATACAAACTTAAAAGGGAATTTGATCTTCCTAAAAAATTTAAAATCGGACATGCCGGAACTTTAGATCCCAGAGCAACTGGGCTTCTTATTGTCTGCTGTGGAAAATTTACAAAGAAAATTCCTGAAATTCAGGATGCTCCCAAAGAATATTGGACAGAGATTAAAATTGGAGTACAGACAGAATCTTATGATACTGAAAAACCTGAAATCCTTCATCATGACATCTCACATATTACTGAAGAACAGGTAAAAAACATCCTGGAAAAATTTGTTGGAGAAATCGAACAGAAACCACCTATTTATTCGGCCATTAAAATTGATGGGGAAAGAGCCTATAACCTTGCAAGAGCTGGTGAAGAAGTGGAAATGAAAGCGAGGAAGACAACCATTCATTACATTCAGGATATTAAAATAGATTTCCCTTTGGTGAGCTTTATGGTAGGCTGTTCAAAAGGAACATATATCAGAAGTCTTGCTCATGATATCGGGCAGGAATTGGGGATTGGAGCGTATCTGACACAATTAAGACGTACTAAAATCGGAGATTATGCCATTGAAGACGCTACAGATCAGTTTCTGAACAATGAGTACAGGTTTGAGGGCCTATGAAAATAAAATTATCTCTTTTATTATTCATATTTGCTCTTGTTAAAGCATTTTCTCAAGATATGGAAACTGGAAAATCCAAGATGGATTTCTATTTCAATCCTTCTCTGAATATAGGGTTTAATATTAATAAGAAAAATCAACCCAACAATTCGCAGTATATTAACAACAGGTCTTCATTAGGAAATCTAACGTATGGTATTTCTGCTGTAGGAGGTTACAATTTTCTTCCTAACTTTGCATTGGGAACGGGATTTAAATATAGCTTTATACAGGATAATGATCATCTGATTTATTGGGTTATCCAGCCAAAGATTATTTTTTCTTCTGGAGAAAGACCTTTTTATATCGATATTAATTACGGAAAACAGCTTAATCACTCTGCTATTTCAGATACTGAATTCTGGGGTGGAAGACTGGGAGTGCAGGTTTCCTATTCAAAAAGATTGAGTCAGGAAGGAGGAATCGTTTTTGAATCACATAAACTTAAAGATGGAGCTGATGGTTTTTTTATAGGCCTAAGCTATGGAATTACCATCTTTAGCAATAAAAATTATACCGGCTACGGAAAAGACTAATGGAAAAAACGCGTATCAATAAATATTTATCAGAAGTTGGATACTGTTCGAGAAGAGCAGCAGATAAGCTTTTGGAAGAAGGAAGGATTACAATAAACGGGAAAATTCCTGAATTGGGAACAAAAGTTTCTGACGAAGATCTGGTAGAGGTAGACGGAAAACCGATCAAAGAGCCTCAGGAAAAACCTGTATATATTGTTTTTAATAAACCGGTAGGAATTGTTTGTACTACAGATACAAAACGCGAAAAAAATAATATCGTAGACTATATCAACCATCCGAAAAGAATTTTTCCTATCGGAAGGTTGGATAAACCCAGTGAAGGACTTATTCTCTTGACCAGTGACGGTGATATTGTCAATAAAATTCTGAGAGCGAGAAATAACCACGAGAAAGAATATATTGTTCGGGTAGATAAACCGCTCACTCCAAAGTTCCTGGAAAAAATGCGAAACGGAGTTCCCATCCTTGATACGGTGACCAAAAAATGTGAGGTAGAGAAGATTGATGATATGAACTTCAGAATTGTCCTTACTCAGGGACTGAACAGGCAGATCCGAAGAATGTGCGAATACCTTGGATATGAAGTGAAAAAACTGAAAAGAATCCGTATCATGAATATCAAACTTGATTTACCCATTGGAAAATGGAGAGATATGACGGATGAAGAACTTAATACTCTGAACTCTTTGTTGGCAGATTCCAGCAAAACATTTAATTAAAATATCTAATATACTTTAGCAATTTCATTTTTTCTGTTATAAACAATTTGAGAAGTAATTAATTATTTTTCACATATTGGTGTAATATATTTTATTTTTCATTGAAAATATTTTATATTTATAATACTAATAACCATAATCAGAAAATCATGAAACTACAATTGAATTCAGTTCTATTATTTGTTACTTTAGTAATATTTATGAGTTGTCAAAATGATAATCATAATCAGGATTACCCGCATGATTCTTCGTTTTACATTGATTATAGAAGTCTAAAAGGATTACCAGACGGAATTGCCGTCATTGAACTTGATCCTGAAGCTCCTAATTTTGGAAATATCAGCAACAGACTTGAATTAGGTATAGGTGTATTGCCACACCATATCTATTACAATCAAAATGCAAAAAAAATGTACACAACTGCTTTAGGGGGCAGCTATCTTTATGAGATAAAAACGGGGGAAGATCAAAATGGACAGCCTCAATTAATCAGTGCAACTCCTATTGATACTGGTGAAAATACGGTAGGCGAAAATTTATTTTTCACGAATGACGGCAGATATTTTATGACCTTTATGGGTGGAGCAGGAGGTCCAAAAGATGGGAGTATTGGGGTCTTTAATGCCAATAATAATCAGCTTATCAAAACGATTAAAGCTCCAATTCAAACTAATCCCAACCAATTTATAATGTATCCGCATGGTATTTCCATTAATGAAGAAAAGGGATTA
Organism: Chryseobacterium culicis; assembly: GCF_002979755.1. NCBI lineage: Bacteria > Pseudomonadati > Bacteroidota > Flavobacteriia > Flavobacteriales > Weeksellaceae > Chryseobacterium > Chryseobacterium culicis. Next base: position 73,660 of record NZ_PCPP01000008.1, read on the forward strand.
ATGATGGTGTCATCCACCATTCACCCTGATCTTACTACCGGAATGGGCAATACCTGTACTTTATTAGATCTGAACACCTACGAAATAAAGGAGACGTATCAGGTAGCAGATTCTCCAACAGATATGTCCGCTCCTGTTGAAGTTCTACTGCTTCGTGGAAAATTTCCAGAATATGCCCTTGCTACCACAATGCTTGGAGGTGATATCTGGATGGCTCCATACAATCCTGCGACCCAAAAATATGATGCTTTTACTAAGGTTTTTGATGGAAGTACAAAAGGACTAGGCTGGGCACTCGAAATGTATATTGATGATTCAAACAAACTCTATGTAAGTTTTGCAGAACCTGGAAAAGTACTTGTTTTTGATATCAATAATCTTCCTCAATTAAAGCTTTTGAAGACTTTTGATGCGGATAAAGGAGCACATCATATGGCTTTCTTTAAAACCAAATCAGGGAAAGAAGTCGTAGCAGTACAAAATAATTTATTGGATCTCCCTAACTTAAATTCAGGAACGATCAGTATCATTGATATTAATTCCGGACAAAAATTAGGGACAGTAGATTTACGTAACCAATATGGAATACTGCCCGAATCCATTGAAGGAACCAATGGTCCCAGCAATTATATGCATCACTAAAATTTTAAAATAGTATTTCAGAGCACAAACTCTTCCGGAATCAAATTTTTGGAAGAGTTTAGGTCAGTTTTTTATTTGTTCTCGTATTATTTTATGTATAATTTCATTCTTTCTTCATATTCAGGTTTCAGCTTTAAAAGTTTCCATATTTTTTTATCATCAGGGTTACTGATCCGGTAGAATATGATTTTGTCTGCTGAATACTTGAAATAAGGATGGTTTTTAAGCCATTCCTCAGGTGCTTCTACTAGTGAATATCGGGGAACATTGGATGTATTCAATGGAGCTACTGAAATCAGTTTTTGAACAAGATCCTGATCAATATTGTACGTACTTAAAATTTGCTGCTTATTCACAAAACCTCCCAGTTTCTTTCTGAAACCAATCATTGAACCAGCACTTCTTTCATCCAGTCCAAATTCTATAAGCTGTTTAAAAGTAATGGTATTGAGATCTGTTTTTGAAAAATCTGTTTTTTCCTGCTGCCTTTCCTGAAGTTTGATATAAGGCTTCATTTCCTGAAATTTCTCTGCAGAAATCACAAAACATTTCTGCAGATCATCCAGGTTTTTAAAACTTCCATGTAAATTTTTGTCCCGATAATTGATAATGGTGTTTGCCTGTTTTTGTGAGAATCCAAGAGCTATCCAATCCTCTAATTGCAACTGATTGGGATCAAACATATGATATTGAATTTTGGATTTTATAGGATTACTCTTTGCGAAATTCCTGAAGTTTTCCGGCGTTTTTGCCGGCAGTAACAGATAAGGTTCAAGTTTACTATAATTTTCTGTAGAGATGATAAAGCATTCTTTAAACTTTTCTTTGCTGATAAAACTTCCTCCGAGATAATTTCGATATTTAATAATAGCCTCTGCCTGTCTTTCACTGAAACCCATCTTAAGCCAGTCATTGGCAGAAAACTGATCAGGGTTAAATTTTCCTGATATCATAATTTCTTTCTTCCCAAATGTTTTGAATCCTTTTGAATTTTCCTTTTTTGTCATTTCAGGAAGTAAAATGAAAGATACCAACTCACTGAATTTCTCTTCGGAAATAGCATAACATTTTTTCAATTGTTCTTTTGAAGTGAATTTTCCACCTACAATATCTTTATACTTAAGAATGGTAAGGGTCTGTTTCTCTGAAAACCCAAGTTTCTGCCATTGATCTTTATCAAGCGTATTGGGGTCAAAATCGGATAAATGTGTCGCTATTGAAGCATCTGCAATGAATGTAACCTCAGGAAAAGGCTCTTTTTCCCGGCTGGTATATTTTTGATATGCACATAAAACAGTCAGCAATGTGACCATAAATGCTAATTTCTGGTAATAGTTTTTTCTCATCATGTAGTAAACTTAGATATAAAAATAAAACATGGCAATAGCTGATCTTGAAATGGTTAAATATGATATAGAGAAAATGTTTTATGATGTAAAAGCTAATAGGGATATTGTTTTTTATGCGATATAATTTCGTAATTGATACTTTGCTCATATTAGATTATTGTTTTTTAATACGACAAGTTCTGTCGCCATGCAGAGATAATTTTACATCAGAATAAGACTGAATTTACTATAAATAAAGAAAATTAAATAATAAATAGTATGATTTACAGGATACCACATTAAAGTGATTTTTGTGTCTTAAAAAGTATTAAATTCGACACGTTTTAAGAAACTAATTACTAACTCAAACAAATAACACGGGAATGAGAAAACTTTATCTCAGTGCATTCACTCTATGCACAATCTTGAGCGTATCTGCTCAGGAAGTGGTGTGGCAGAAAGACATCAAATCCTCTACCCAGGATTTCCTAAGCCAGGTCACTACCACCATCGATCAGCAATATTTGATCACCGGAAGTTCTATACAGTCAGGAAGCGGGAAGCTTGAGGCTGGAAGTAAGCAAAACAACGGTTACGATTTCCATCTGGTAAAACTGAACCAACAGGGACAAGAAGTCTGGGAGAAATATTTCTCAGGAATCAACCATGATTATTTATCCGCAACCGTTACCACTCAGGATGGTGGATTTTTACTGGCCGGAACATCCTATTCAGGAAAAGGACTCGATAAAAAAGAAGATTCCAAAGGAGGATCCGATATCTGGTTAATCCGAATCAGTGAATTTGGCGATGAATTATGGCAGAAAACCTTAGGTAGTTCTTCCGATGAAGAGGCCAGAGCAGTCATTCAAACTACAGACCTAGGATTCTTTGTAGCAGGGAATGTACAGGGCTCGTCAAAAGGCTACGGCTCCAAAGATGTCTGGATCACAAAATTGGATAAAAACGGAAAAGAATTATCCCAATTAATCTTAGGCGGAAAAGGCTTAGATGAAGTCGAGAAGATGATTCCCACGAAAGACGGTGGCGCATTGCTTGGAATTTATTCAAGAAGCACCTCTGTTAAAACAAATAATCAGCCATCAACGACTAACACTAATATTCCGTCTGACAGACCTGCAACCCATAACCTACTATCTGCAACCTCAAAGCAAAGCGATAATTTCGGTGAAGGCGATTACTGGATTGTCAAGTTAGACAAAAACGGAAAAGTAGAATGGGAAAAGAACTTTGGTGGAAAAGATGATGACCACATCAGAACTCTTGCCTTAACTTCAACGGGCTTTATCATTGGCGGAGAATCCAGATCAGAAAGATCAGGCAATAAAACCGTAGGCCTGGAAGAAGGTACAGACCTTTGGCTGATTGCTTTAAATGAAAGAGGTGAAGAGCAGTGGCAGAAATCCTACAATTTCAAGAACCGAGATATTCTGATGGGAATGAGTGTGATTCAGAGCCAAGATACAAGAACCAAGAATCAAGACTTTACAAAAGGAATATTGTTGGGAGGTTACACCCAGGCTGAAGGAAGAATACAGACAGATGATGAAACCTTCTGGATGCTCTATCTGGATCAGAATGGAAATGAGCAGTGGAGAAAACATGTCAAAGGAGAATCCAGACAAAAAGAAGAAAGACTTTCCGACTTAAAACTGAACAGAGATGGTTCTATTATTCTGGCAGGAACCAGTGCAGAAGAACTAGGCAAAGAAAACTGGAAGATTGTAAAACTGGGCGATAAACAGGTTGATCAGCTTATTGAGAAGTACGACATCAAGATTTATCCAAACCCTGTCTCAGACTACGCTTACGTAGAAATAGGATTTGATTTTAAAGAGGCTGATATTTTATTGTATGATATGAGCGGAAGACAGCTTCAGAATATAAAAACAAAGAACAGGGTAACGAAGATCAATACCCAAGCTTTGGTAGAGGGAGCTTACTTGATCACCATCAAAACGGATACCAATAAAATGGCGAATGCCAAATTAATTAAGAAATAAATACAAATGAAAAGATATCAAATTATTTGTCTTTTGCTATTTTGCAATTGGTTGTATTCACAGAATCAAATGAAAGATTCTTATTTAGGATTTACTCCAAAAACCCCAGATATAAGTTCACTAGGAAAGTATATTGACAAACCAATATCTTTATCTAATGGGTCAGTGAATGTTTCAGTTCCTATCTATACACTACCTATTAATAGCAATTTATCTATTCCTGTTAGCTTACAATATAATACCCAGGGTATAAAAGTAAGTGAAGTAGCAAGTTCTGTAGGACAGGGATGGAACTTATCTTCAATAGGAACTATTTCCAGAAGCACTAGAGGCAAAAGAGATAACTATAATGATTCTCCATTTTACCTGCAATCTATTGCAAGTGCTAAAAACAGTCTGATGAATAATTCAACAGGTGTATATACTGATGTCTGGCTGGATCAAAATGCTGAAAATGTTGATTTGGAACCAGATGAATTTAATGTTTCATTATTCAATATGAATTTTAAATTCTTTTATGATTTCTCATCCAATAAATTTGTGTCAACCCCTTTAAATAATATCAAGATCATTCCCACTTTAAACAATTATGGAAATATCGTTGACTTTAAAATTATTGATGGGTCAGGTAACACCTATTTTTTTGGAAAATCAGATGACAATGACAACAGGTTTGAAGTTATAGAGGAGGTATCAAGTGTAAGCATTAGCAATGATAATGCATTTTCAAGTGGTACAGATCCGCAGTTTGGTACATGGTTACTGGTGAAAATTACTACAAATGACAACAAGACGATAAGATTTTATTATGATAATAATACTATTTCAGTTACTGATTTAGCGAAACAAGATGTATACCTTACCTCTCAATATAAATATTTTGCCAATAATTTTGATTTTTTTAACGGAAAATATGATGTGGTTTCCTGGGCAAGTGGTAACCCTGTAGTGATCGGTAATAAATATCCGATATCATCTGAAATTGCTAAAACTAAAGAGGGGAATGTATATAATGTTTACAGTTCACCCGGAATTGCAGATAAGCTTATAAGCCGAATTGTTTATGAAAATACTGAGATTGAATTTATTAAATCTACAACAGCACGAAAAGACTTCAATGCTTATTCCTTGGATAAAATAAAAATTAAAAACAATAACAATGTAATTAAAACCTATCAACTTAATCAGGGATATTTCAACTCAGAGTTCCCAACTCCAATGAATGATTTTTCAAGAAGTAATAATTATATTTTTACACCCAACTTTGACAGAGCTATTCCAAGGTTAAAATTAAACGGGGTATCTGAATATGATAAAAACAACCAGATAATCAGTAAGCATAATTTCGAGTATTTCCCAGGTCAATTACCAAGTCGCCTTAGTTTTGCACAGGATTTCTTTGGTTATTATAATGGTCACACCGAAAATATTGAGCTTATTCCTAATATCAATTTTAAGTATGCAAATAGTGTTAAATCAGCAGGTACAGCAAACAGGGCTGTAAGAGAGGATTATTCAAAAATAGGAATGCTTAAAAAAATTACCTATCCTACAGGCGGATCTACCGAATTTGATTACGAAAATCACACTTATCAGGCGATCAATGATATTAATGAAGTGGTCATCGGAAATCTATTTTCAATGGAGACAAAATATGTATTTTTTGCTAGCGAACAGGCAGCAGACCCTAATACAGGTGAGCAGCTTCCTCCTGAAATGAATTATGAGATGAACTGGGAATTTGAAGAAGACACTTCTGTTGATTTAAATACTCAAATTGAGCAGGTTTTTGATGAAAATAATGGAGCTAATAATTCATACAATATTATCATATACAGAAAAGTAAATGGAAATTGGCAAATATTTACTTTAATGAGCCATACCATTGATAAAACAGCCATGTTCCCCAAAGGAGAATATCTTTTGACTGCCCATCGAGATGTTCTAACGGTAAATGAAGGAGGTATGTTTGATAGTGCAGGAGGTTTTACATTAATGATGTCTTTTCTAGGTCCTGTAAAAAACAATCAACAGCCAAACACTAACCCAGAAGTTATACAGAACGCAGGAGGATTAAGAATAAAATCCATTATCCAGAAAGAAAATAATGTAGAGCTTTTACGAACTGAATATTCTTACAATGAAACAGTGGGTGGAAAAGTATATTCCACGGGAATCTTGCATGGTTATCCATTATTAGTTACAGAAAACTTTTATGAAGGGATTAATAAGTTTTATGGAGTCATTGATTATCCGTTTAGAAACTCATCGGGAAGTAATATTGTTTATGGACAGGTGACTGAAACATCTATTGACAATGTGAATAATAAAAAAATAAAGAAAGAGTACTTTTTTGAGAATAATGCTCCTTTGGAAGCCACCGATATGGCTACTATAGAACACAGAACAAGAACACCTTATATGGGATGGAAATTTGGGAATCTTAAAAAAACACTGTCTTATAAACAAAATGACAATGGAAGTTATGCATTAATTCAGAAGGATACTATTATTTATGATCGAAAGAATTTGGTTTTAAATGAAAATTTTGGAGTAAGAATTGAACCTAGAAACAGAATCTTATTGTCAACATTTGGGGGACAGAGTCCAGATGATTACATCTACAAAACCGATTATAAATATGAATATTACCCGCTATTCTCAGATTTTAGTTTTGAGAGAAAGAAACAGATCACAGAGCTATTTAATGATAAAACACTGATTACCTCAATAGATAACACCTATTCCAACACTCATTATCAGTTATCAAATAAAAAAACAACCTTTCCAGATACCTCTTCAAACGATATAAGTTATGCCTATGCATCTGAAAAAGGAAATCAATTGATGATTTCAAAAAATATGGTTGAAATTCCTTTAGAGACTATAAGTAGTAAAACAATGGGTACTACAAGCAAGATACTGGTAAAATCAGAAACAATTTATCCTATAAATCAATCTGAGGCCAATACAAAAACATCAGGATTGGTTTTACCTATTTCTGTGTTATCTTACGAAATTCAAAATCTGTCCACAGCAACCATCGAAGTAAACTTTGACAAATATGATTCCAAAGGTAACCTTCAGCAGTATACAACTAAAGATGGCATTTCGACGGTAATTGTCTGGGGTTACAATCAAACTCAGCCTATTGCGAAAATAGAAGGCGCGAAATTAACAGATATCCAGCAGTCCTTAGTTGATGCTATTGTGACGGCTTCCAACACAGATGCTGCGGAGGCAGCTAATAATGATGAAAGCGCATTTTTATCTGCATTGAATACCTTCAGAATGAACGCTTCATTATCTGCTTATCAGGTGACCACCTATACGTACGA
>NZ_PCPP01000009.1 GCF_002979755.1 Chryseobacterium culicis
GCCGACTCGGTAGCTCAGCTGGTAGAGCAATACACTTTTAATGTATGGGTCCTGGGTTCGAATCCCAGCCGGGTCACAAGTTTACTGAAAAGTAAATTTTTTTCATATTAATATTTTGTGATTTGGTGTTTCAAAGGCTTCCTTCAGGAGGCCTTTGATTTTTGTATGAAGTCTGATACTGAACTTCCTTTCTTCTTATTATGTATTCAAATTATTATGTATTCAAAAAAAATCCCCAACCATAACAGTCAGGGATATTATATTTTAATTGGGAAAAATCAATCCAAATGCATATTGTCAATTAATCTTACTCCGTCTACAACAACTACGATAAACGCTCTGAAACTTCTGTCTTTATAGAAAAAATCGGTTTCCTGTAATGTATTTTCATCAGCAATAAGGAAGTATTCAAGTTTCATTCCCGGCTGGTCATCGAAAATATCAGCTACTCTTTCCTTTATTTCCGGAATAGTAACAGTTCTGAACCAGTCGTTTACCTTTTTTAAAGTCTCATAAATTACTTTAGATGCTTCTTTTCGGTCTTCATGAAGTCTTTGGTTTCTTGAACTTAATGCCAGTCCGTTTTCTGCTCTGTAAATAGAAACTCCGGTTATTTTAACGGGAAGGTGCTTTTTCTCTACCATTTTTTTTATGATAGCGAGCTGCTGGAAATCTTTTTCACCAAAATAAGCATTGTCAGGCTGTATCTGTCTGAAAAGTTCCTCTACAACAGTTCCTACTCCGTCGAAATGTCCCGGTCTTGATTTTCCTTCCATCTCATTTTCCAATCCATCAAAATCATATTGCTGGCTTTCAGCTTTCTCAGGGTAAATATCGGCTACCTCAGGAATGTAAACAGCATCTACAAGACCTGAATTCTGAAGAATAAGTATATCTCTGTTGATATCTCTTGGGTATTTTTCAAGATCCTCAGGATTGTTGAATTGGGTTGGATTTACAAAAATTGAAGAAATGACAAGATCATTCTCTTTTCTTGCCTCTTCATACAGAGAAAGATGACCATTGTGCAAGGCGCCCATAGTAGGAGCAAAGCCAATTCTTTTTCCCATTTCTTTCTGTCTTTCAATGAAATCCTGAAGGACTTTTCTGTTTTTTAGAACTTCCATAGTTTGTTTTAATACTATTTCAAAAATACTAAAAATATCGCACAATAATATGTACTTTTAATAATTTGGAAAAGGTAATTTTCGTAAAAAAATGTTAATTAAAATAATGTTGGATGTTTTTTTGTAATTTTGCACATTAAAGCATTTTTACAAAAATTAGATAGAAAGTTTATGCCGAATCAAAAAATACTGTACATTACTACAGAGATGTATCCATATCAGGAAGATACAAATATGGCTGCAGTGGTAAACAAAATGGCACTTAAGATGCACCAAGAAGGCAATGATGTAAGAGTTTTTATGCCAAGATTTGGACAAATAAGTGAGAGAAAGTTTCAGCTTCATGAGGTAATCCGTCTTTCAGGGATGAATATTATTATCAATGACCTGGACCAACCTCTAATCATTAAAGTAGCGTCTCTTCCGGGGGAAAGACTTCAGGTTTACTTTATTGACAATGAAGAATACTTCAAAAGAAAACAATATTATTTCGACGATGAAGGAAACCCTTTCGAAGACAATGACGAAAGAGCGATTTTCTTTGCCAGAGGAGTTATTGAAACAATTAAGAAACTAAACTGGGTACCGGATGTTATCCATTTAAATGGATGGATGGCTTCTTTTGTTCCAATTTATCTTAAAACGTATTACGAATCAGATACTTATTTCAAAGACGCAAAAATTGTACTTTCTCTTTACAATGAGAAAGATGCTGACCTGGATAAAAAGATTGACGAAAAACTACAGTTTGATAATATTTCAGGATTAAAAGCGTTAGATAACCCAACTATTAAAAGTTTTGTTATCGAGAGTATGAACTATGTAGATGCCGTTGTGAAAGGGGACGAGTTTCTGGATGAAGACCTGGATAAGGCTTTCAACGAAACTGCAACCCAAAAATCAGAATATCTGGACATAGATTCAATAAATCAACTTTATTAAAAACACATTTTTAATGACTCATAATCTTAAAAGGACTTTCGCCATGCTTCTATTGGCGATTTTTGGAAGTACATTCCTTTATAACTGTGAACCTGATCCGGATTCTCTTGGTGAGCAGTTGTTCAATAATGATGCTGCGCAAGGTAATGAAATTGCATATCCCGTTATCGCATACAATTACAACAACAATGATTCCATCAGAAGTGATGCTGCCAGACTGATCAGTGGGGTGAGCGAATCTGGTGCTGCTTCTTATGTTGGTGTGCTTGGAGCTTTTACTGAAGGTGAATTTGGAATGCAGAGAGCGTCTTATGTTACCCAGCTAAGAATGCCGGTAGATAATTTCGACTTCAACGGTGCGAATCCGAAAGTGGATTCTGTAGTTCTTGTGGTAAGACCACCAGCGAATACAACTACGAATACCTACTTCTTTGAAAGCGATTCATTAAAAACAAATACGTTTGAGAAAAGTGATTTCCCTGTAGACGGAGTTGCTACGGCTGTTTCAATTGAGAGAAAAACGTATCCTGTTCGTAAATACGGTAAAATAGGCGGGGCTTCAAAATCAATGAAAGTTAATGTACATGAAGTTACTACATTTTTAGACTCGAATGACGATACTTTCAAACGTTCCAATAAGAGTATTAGTACTGGTGAACTGTTAGGTTCAGGAGTATTTAACGGTAACATCAGTTCTTTATCTATTACTAAAAAATCGGATAACTCAGTTGTATTTACCGGAAACTTAGGATTCAGAATAAAACTGAGCAATACAAACTTTTTCCAGACTCATATCCTTGATAAAAAAGGAAAACCTGAGCTTCAGGATGCTTCAAACTTTATCAGATATTTTAAAGGGATAAAAATTTCTGTTGATGAAACTGATAGATACCTTTACCAGTTCTCTCCTGACGATTTACAGCTTGTCATGTATTACAAATATGATAAAACAGAGAATGGAACGACTACAAGACCACAAACAACACTTAATTTCAACTTAGGAGGTTCTAATGCTCATATCGGATTGTATGAATACAGCAGATCAGGATCATCTGTAGCCAATGCATTGGCTGCAAGTAATCCTAATGAAGGTGATGAGAGGCTTTTTGTTCAGGGAATGGGAGGTCCTTCTGTTGTCGTGAAAATTAAGGATGAAACCATTGCACAACTTAAAGATGTTTATAATAAAGAAAAAGCAGGTATTGTAAGTGCTAAGGTTAGAATCTATCTGGATCCTTTAAGCTGGAAAAATAAAAATTCAACGGAAGATCGTAAGTTTTCAATTTTGACCAATACATTAAACAGTAATGGTACTATTGATTACTCAAAGTTAGGCTTTACATCAGATCTGACTTCAGGGCTTGGTCTATATTATTATAAAGACAATCCTGGGTACTATGATTTTGTAGTAACAAAAACCATCAAGGATCTTGTTGAAGGTAAAAAAGAAACTGTAAATGGAGTTGAACAGCTGATAACGAATAAACCGTTAGTGATCAGTGCCGGAACATTTGCTGCAACTGCTACAGGAAGCCTTTTAGGAGTTCGTAATACGACAAGAGCGATTGATATGAACAGAATTATCCTGACAGGTATAGATAAAACAAATACGAATCCAAAAAGAATCCAGCTAATGGTGACTTACGGGACGAAAAAATAAACATTAAACAACACTAGACAAAATAAAATATGTGCGGAATAGTAGGATATACAGGTTTTCAAGACGCTTATGAAATCGTAATTAATGGTCTTAGAAGATTGGAATATAGAGGGTATGACAGTGCCGGAATTGTTTTAGAAGGTTCAGATAACAAGCTGGAAGTAGAAAAAACAAAAGGTAAGGTTGAGGATTTGGTGAATATTTCGAAAGAACTAAAAGGAAAGTCTAAAATTGGAATGGGACACACCCGTTGGGCAACCCACGGAGTTCCTAGTGACAGAAATTCCCACCCGCACTTGTCAAATAACGGCAAAATCGCAATCGTACATAACGGTATTATTGAAAATTATGATACCATTAAAACAATGCTTACTGAAAAAGGATTTACTTTCAAATCAGAAACAGATACAGAAGTACTGGTAAACCTTATCCAGTATTTCATGGATCTTAATCCTGAAACTGATTTCCCAACTGCGGTAAGATATGCATTGAATGAAGTATATGGAGCCTATGCAATCACTGTACTTCATGAAGATTATCCTGGAGTATTGGTGGTAGGAAGATTAGGTTCTCCTCTGGCAATAGGAATCGGAGATAAAGAATACTTTATTGCTTCTGATGCCTCTCCTTTCGTAGAATTTACAAAAGAAGCCATTTATCTTGAAGAAGGACATATGGCAACAATCTCTCTTGAAAATGGAGTAGATATCAGAACCATCAATGATAACTCTAAAATTGAGCCGGAGATTCAGGAGCTTAAACTAAGCCTTGAACAGATTGAAAAAGGTGGATATGAGCATTTCATGCTTAAAGAAATCTTTGAACAGCCTAAATCGGTACACGATACAATGAGAGGAAGACTTCTTGTAGACGAAGGTGTTATCAAAATGGCTGGAATCTGGGACCATGTTGAGAGATTCAAAAATGCGAACAGAATTATTATTATTGCCTGTGGTACTTCTTGGCATGCAGGTCTTATCGGAGAATATCTGATAGAAGAGTATGCAAGAATTCCTGTTGAAGTAGAGTATGCATCAGAGTTCAGATACAGAAACCCTATCATTACAGATAAAGATGTGGTGATTGCAATTTCTCAGTCTGGAGAAACAGCCGATACAATGGCTGCTTTAAAATTAGCAAAAGAAAAAGGTGCATTTATATATGGTATATGTAATGTTGTGGATTCTTCAATTGCAAGAATTACCGATGCAGGTTCATATACGCATGCCGGCCCTGAAATTGGGGTTGCTTCTACAAAAGCATTTACGGCGCAGCTTACTATTCTTACTTTAATTGCATTTAAACTAGGAAAACACAACGGAAACTTAGGAAACGCTGAATTTATGAGCTTAATTGCTGAGCTTGATGCTCTTCCTAAGAAAATTGAAGAAGTGTTAAATACCACTCATGAGCTTACTCAGAATATTGCAAAAGATTTTGTGAAAGCTACTAATTTCCTTTATTTAGGAAGAGGATACAATTATCCTGCGGCCTTAGAAGGAGCCTTAAAATTAAAAGAAATTTCTTATATCCATGCAGAAGGATACCCGGCTGCAGAAATGAAGCACGGTCCAATTGCCCTGATCGATGAAAACATGCCAATTGTAATCATAGCACCTAAAAAAGGACACTATGATAAAATTGTAAGTAATGTTCAGGAAATTAAAGCGAGAAAAGGAAAAATTATCGCTGTAGTGAATAAAGGAGACCGTCAGGTGAGTGAAATGGCTGATTATGTTATTGAAATCCCTGAAACTTCAGAATGTTTCTCTCCAATCGTTGCTTCCGTACCTCTGCAACTGCTTGCTTATTACATTGCAGTATATAGAGGAGCCAACGTAGATCAACCGAGAAACCTTGCAAAATCTGTTACCGTGGAATAAAAAGTTGTTGTAAATAAAATAAATTTAGATTTATTCCGTTATTTCAAAAAAAATCTTAAAAGTTTCTTAAAAAAATTATATATTTACGGCTTAATTATAAAAATTAACATGAAAAGGATATTTCTTTTATTATTGTCTGCGTCGGTAGCATCGGTATCTTGTTCAGGTGGTGGCAGCTCTTCTGTAGGGAAGCCAGGAACAAAAGGAGAATTGATACCAAGAGAAAAAACTAAATCATTTGTTGCGGAAAGACCATACGGAATGGTCGCAATTCCTGCAGGTTCATTTGTTGCTGGTTTAGCAGACCAGGATCCAACAAATACTCCTGAAAAAGCATCATTGAAGACAGTTACTGTTTCTTCTTTCTTCATGGATGAAGCAGAAACTACCAACTCGGAGTACAGAGTATTTATCAATTATGTAAGAGACTCTATTGCGAGAACTTTACTAGCTGAAGCTGCCGGAGAAGGTGGTGATGAAGGCGGACGTAAGGGAGCAGCAATAGGTGATTATGCATATCTTGCTAAAAAAGAAGAAAATTTAACACCTTATCAAGAATATATGGAAGGCCAGGGTGGCCGAGAGGACGGAAGCTATGATGCCAGCAAAAGATTAGATTGGAAAATCCCTTTACACTGGAGCACATCAAAATATCCGGATGTAGAATACGCAGAGGTTTTAGAATCTATGTATCTACCTTCTTCTTCAAGAATCGGGAACGAAAGAATTTTAGATGTAAGTAAGCTGAAATATACTTACCGTTGGGGAGATATGGACGCTGCTGTTGCAGATAACGAAAGAGGAGCTAATTACCTGAAAAGCGAAAGTATCGCGATCTATCCTGATACTACAGTTTGGGTAAAAGATTTCCACTTTGCTTACAATGAGCCATTGTTTGAACAGTATTTCTGGCACAAGGCTTATAAAGACTATCCTGTTGTTGGGGTAACCTGGGATCAGGCAAGGGCTTATTGTAACTTTAGATCTAAATTGAAAACTGATTACAACGAAAGTTTAAAAAGAAAAAAACAAAGACCATTAGAGTTCCGTCTTCCAACAGAAACTGAATGGGAATATGCTGCAAGAGGTGGAATGCAAAATGCTACTTACCCTTGGGGTGGTCCATATTTAATGGATGACAGAGGTTGTTACCTGGCTAACTTTAAGCCGAAGAGAGGTAACTATATGGAAGACGAGAAAAAAGGTACTTATACATATACAGCTCCAGTTAAGAAATTTAAGAAAAATGGGTTTGGGTTATTTGATATGGCTGGAAACGTTTCTGAGTGGACATTATCTGCGTACAACAATTCTTCATACGGATTCTCTTCTACATTAAATCCTTCTACTAAAGATAAAAAGGATACGAAGAAGTCTGTAAGAGGCGGATCTTGGAAAGATATAGGATATGCACTAATGACAGGTGCTAGAGATTGGGAAAGAAAAGATTCCGCAAGAAGCTATATCGGATTCAGAACTGTACAGGACATTCCTGAAGCAGCAGTTAAGCCAAGAAGAGTTAACAGATAACTAATCAGATAATTATTTTTCAATAACAATTTTATTTAACATTAAAAAAACTAACTCAATATGTTTAAGACTAAAGATGCTTGGATGAATTTCTTTTATTCATTCGGTGCTGCAATTGTAATTCTTGGAGCTTGGCTTAAAATTACTCACATTACCTTGGGACCTATTAACGGTAACATCGCTCTTACCGTAGGACTTATTACTGAGGCGATTATCTTTATCATTTTTGCATTTGACCCTCCGAAATCAGAAGAGTCTTATGCTTGGGAAAATGTTTATCCTGAGTTATTAGATAAACATGCTAATCCAAATCCATTACACTCTAATGTATCTTCTAGAAATAATAATGCAGCAGCTCAATTTGCAGAATTAGAAAACTCTCTTTCAACCAAATTGGATAAAATGCTTGAAGATGCTAGACTAGATGTTCAATTATTTGAAAGACTAAGAACAGGAATTGATAAATTTTCAAACTCTGTTGATCAGATCAATCAAACGGTTGACGTATCTGCTTCTACACATAAATACAACGACCAATTAAATAAGGCTGCTCAGCATATGGAAAGCATGAATGCTCTTTATGTAATGCAACTTGAAAGCGGTAAAAGACAATCTGAATTTGCTAACAAGTATGTGGCAGATATGCAGAAGTCTGCAGAGCAATCTGAAAAATTCAATCAAGAGCTACAAGGTTTAACATCTAATCTTAATAACTTAAATAGAGTTTATGGTGGTATGCTAACTGCTATGAAGTCTTAATTCCTAACCATTTCTAAATTTAACTACTTAATCAAAAAACAAAGAAAAGAGAATGGCACAAGGAAAACAGACCCCTCGTCAGAAGATGATCAACCTAATGTATTTGGTGTTCATCGCGATGATGGCCCTAAATATTGATGCAGAAATCATCAGATCATATTATGATTCTACTAAAGCATTAAATGAAACCAGAACTTTAACAGAAAGAAAGAACGAGAAGATCTTTGAAAGAACGTTGGAAGCTAAGGCTCAACAAGTTCCGGATACCTACGCACAGCCTTGGGGGCAGTACAAAGTATTGAAATCCAAAATTGATCTGTTGGTAAAATCTGCTCAGGACATCAAAGATTTGTTAAAAAAACAATCTGAGTTTCATGATAAAGATCCTCAAACAGGAAAGGATATTGATGTAAGCGAAAATTTTGCTGCATTGAACAACAATGAAGCAACTACTGAATATTTCTTTAAAGAAGGTGATGAAAATACTCCTTCGAAGAATGCATTAGATCTGAAAGCTAAAATTGATGATGTAAGAAATTACATTAACGCTACTTTTGGAAATAATGAGCAGTTAAAAGATCTCGTTGCTAGAGCAAATAAGTCTCTTATTGCGGAGTACCCTAAAGGAACATCTCCAAATGAAAAGACTTGGTTCCAAAATAAATTTTATCACCAGCCATTAATCGCTGCAATATCTAATCTGGAAATTATCCAAAATGATGCCAGAAACGTTCAGTCTGATGCATTGGCACTATTACTTCAGGAAAAAGTAGATGCGAGTATCAAATTCTCAAGCTACGAACCTATTGTTTCAGGTCCGGTAGATATCCAGGCAGGAAAACAAGCAGAGGTAAAAGTAATGTTGGGTACTTATTCTAACAGTAATAAGATCAGCATCTCTGGTGTAGGTAAAGTTGAAAATGGTAAAGGAACAATCGCAATTTCAGGTTCTGGAATTGGAGAGCATAAATTAGGAGGTACCATTACATTAACAGATGCTTCAGGTAAGCCACAATCTTTCCCTTGGACACATACTTATAATGTAATTGCAGGACCAAGAGAAGTAAAACTTGAAAAAGGATTATTACTTTCTGCAGACAAGATGAATGTAATGTATAGAGGACTTGAGAACCCTGTTTCAGGATCAATCTTAGGTGCTGACAATTCTAAACTTTCATTATCTGCTCCAGGTGCATCTGTAAGAAATACAGGCCCAGGAAAATGGATTGTAAAACCAACTTCAGGTAATACAGTTAAGTTGACATTATCAGGTATAGATCCTTATGGAAAATCTGTATCTCAGGTATTTGAATATAGAATTAAGAATGTTCCACCACCACAAGGTCAGATCAGAGGACAGAGTATAGTATCTATGCCTGCAACTTCTATCCAGAACCAAACGGTACAGGCAGCAATTCCTGACTTTGACTTCCCGGTTTCATTTACTGTAACTCAGTTTATGGTGAGAGTACCAGGTAGAGCAGCGTTACTAGTTCACGGAAATTCATTAGATGATGCTGCTGGATTAGTGAAAAATCTTAGATCCGGAGACGTAGTTTCTGTCTTTGATATTAAAGTTACTGCTCAAGGTTTAGATGGTCAGGTTATTAAAAACATTACTCCTATAATCATTAACATTCCATAGGACTAAAATTGTAATTTATTATGAAAAAATATATTAGCACCCTTTTAGTATTAGTTTCGGGATTTGCTTTTTCCCAGACTATTCTGAACGCATCTTCTCCGGAAGAGTTCAGACAGATGAGAGCAGAAAACAAACAAAAAGTTGGTGATACTATTGTAGATAAAACAGTAAAGCCTCTTGAATATGGTTTTGTAGAAGATAAAGATATCCTGAAGAGTATGTTTGTATGGGAGATCATTGATATGAATGATAAGATCAACCAGCCTTTCTACTATGACAATCCGGATGGTCTTCTTGCTACTCCTACAAGATCTTTATACCAGTTATTATTGGACGCTGCCTTAAGCGGAAAGATTGAGCAGGTATATGATGATGAAAACTTTACAGTAAAACTTTCTCCGGAAGGAATTCAGAAAAGATTAGAAAAAGTAATCATCAATGATGCTGCTATTGATATCTTAAACTCAGGTAGACAATTAACAGAGGCTGAAAAGAAACAATATACTGACGTTTTTAAGACAACTACTGACAAGGTAAAAGTTCTTAAAATCATGGGTATGTGGTTTATTGATAAAAGAGACGGACAGATGAAATACAGACCTCTTGGTATTGCTGCAATGGGACCAGATCCTGCAGTACAGGGAGTTATCGGTCCAGATGGTAAGCCTATCGCAAGTAATGATGAGCTTATTGACCTGTTCTGGATCTATTATCCAAGTGCAAGAGATATTTTAGCAAATAATTTTGTCTTCAACAGAAAGAATTCTTCTGCTGATCTATCTTTCGATGATGTTATCAATGCAAGAAGATTCTCTTCTATCATTTATAAATCTTCAAACGGTTTAGGAGACGGTACTATCAAGGACTATATCCCTAAAAATGCTGATGAACAGTTGGAAGAAAGCGATAGAATCAAGGCACAGATTCTTGACATGGAAAATGATATGTGGAATTACTAAATTTCACTTGATATTTATAGAAAACCTGAGTATTTTTACTCAGGTTTTTTTATTATGAGAAATGTAGATTATATTATCGTAGGAGATGGATACGCAGGGCTTTTCTTGGCTCATCAGCTAATTAAGAATAACAAGTCCTTCGTGATCTTTTCTGAAGGAAGAAAAAGTGCTTCACAGGTGTCGGCCGGGATTATCAATCCTGTGGTCTTAAAAAAGTTTACCACATTCTGGAAAGCACAGGAACAAATAGATTTTCTTAAAGATAATTTGAAACAAATAGAATCGTATACTGGAGAAAACTATCTGATCAATGCTCCTATTCATAGAATCTTTCATGATGAAAATGAACAGAATTTATGGCTGAAAAAATCGGGAATTGAAGAATTGTCGCATTTTCTTGATAAAAAATTTGATCGTTTAAATGTGGTAAAAAATGATTTTCTTGCCGGAAAGGTGAATCAGTCTGCCAGACTCAATGTTAATGGATTTTTCAGTGGTTTATTCAGTTATTTTGAAAAAAATGATCATTGGGTAAAAGAAAAATTTGATTATACCCAATTGCATCCGTCAGAATCTACTTATAAAGATTTGGGTTTCAAAAATATTATCTTTTGTGAAGGAATGGGAGTGAAGGATAATCCCTACTTCTCAGAAATAGCGGTGAATCCAAATAAGGGACACCATATAAAAGTGAAACTTTCTCAACCACTTTCTGAAAACATAACGATTAAGAAGAAACATTTTTTATTTCCAACCGGAAATGGTCTGTATTTTTATGGAGGAACTTATGACAGGGAACAGCTACATCATCACATTGATGAATCTGCAGTGGAGCAACTGGTGAAAGGTCTTTCAGAATTTTATCCTTATGATTTTGAAGTGGAAGAAGTGCATTTTGGATTCCGCCCAACAGTAAAAGACAGAAGACCCATCATCGGAAGACATGAAACATTCCGTAATCTGTATGTTTTTAATGGACTTGGAGCCCGTGGAATCCTTAATGGTTGCTATTTTTCCAGGGATTTGTTCCGTTTTATTGAAGAAGATATTCCATTGCACGAAGAAGTATCCCTGAACAGGTTTCAATAATGTATCTTAGTATAGAATTCAAAGCTGCAAAATTTATGAATGAAAATATATTAGGCATCGTTGCCGGAGTTCTTACTTCTGTTTCCATGATTCCACAGCTTGTAAAAGTAATCCGGGAAAAGAATGTAGAAGATATTTCTCTACTTATGCTTTTAGTCCTCATTTCAGGGCTATCATTGTGGGTATGGTATGGTTTTGAAAAGGACGAGCTGCCTATTATCTTATCAAATGCTTTTGCTGTTCTTGTGAATATAAGCCTTCTGGTATGCTATATAATCTACAATAAAAAGAAGTAGATAATACACATAAAAAAGACGCCATACGAATAAGGCGTCTTTTTATTTTTATGTAAGTGATATCAATTACTGAAGAACAAATTTAGCCAAAGGAGCCATTCTTGCTTTATTTAAAGTAAGAGTATTTCCATTTACAGAATAATTATCTGCGGCAAGGATTGCTTTGGTAAACTGATTTTCAATATCAAGATCTTCACAAGCCATCATGGTAGACATTCCCTGATTGAACTTAATTCTCATCATTTCAGGTTTGATCTCAAATGTTCCTCCTAAACCATTACATCCGGCATGTCCCTGGTATCTCATTCCATCCATTTCAAGTTTGAAATAAGGATTGTTTTTAGGGTTTTTCAGTTCAATCGGCTTCCCGTTAAGCTCCGTAAGTTTCCAGGTTTTTCCTGTAATATCACTCGTTGGCTTTTGTGCATTCTGTGTTTTACAAGAAACCACTAAAAATGTTACGATAACAAGTGCCGATAAATAATAATATAAGCTTTTCATAATGTTTATTTTTTTAAGATGAATGCTAATCCCCATGCTAATACGATGCCATTTTTGCAGGACCAGACTCTTTTTTTGCCTGTTTAAGGTGGAACAGAACCATATCTACATTCTTTTTCAGGAAAGTGATATTGCCTTTAATATCAGAGTATTGATACTCTTCATTGGAGGCTGTATATTCAGGTAAAGCATCACTTTTTTTAAGGTCAAAAGTTTTGCCGTTTAAATGGATTGTTGCTGTATTTTTGGTGTTGTTGATGGTTACTTCTATCTTTTCTCCATAGCTGTCCATATACACCTCTTTTGAGATATCATCTGTATTTTCGGGAACAACAGCCGTGATGGTTTCAGTTTCTTTTCCGGGATGTTTACACGCTGTTAGGGAAATAATGGTCAATCCAAAAAGGACTGGTAATAATAATTTTTTCATAGTGATAAGTGATTTTAAAGTGTTTCATGAATTACGATGTTAATGCCTTATAAATTTACGAATATTTTTAATAAATATATGTTAATTTTTCATAAACTAACAGAAAGTTAAGATTTTAGCTAATTTAACTCACTGTTTTTTGAAACATTATTCACGAAACAGAAAGTAATAATTATTGTAGAAAATTGATGGGAGTCGTTGTTAATTCAGGGTTTTTAACGAACGTATTTTCAGAAGTATAATCTGTGTTTTTTTCATTTCTCATTTGTTGTTTGAATTTTCGGCAAAAATAATTCAAAAAGAAGAGAGTAACAATAAGTTAATGTTAATAATTCTAATTCATGATAAAGTTTAGGTTGGACTATTTTAACTTTCATTTTTCAAATAAAAATCTTCAAAACAGAACAATATGTACTTCATAATGTTCAAAAAAGCAACAATAGTATCATTAAATTTTCCTTAAATTGAAAAATATGGCTTGATTTTTGAAAATTGAAAACTGCTCAGATTGAATATCAAAATTGCTTGTATTGCGCTTGAATAGGATAAAGGTTCACTATTTTTCAAACTTTTTTATTTAGGTATTTTAAAGGATAGTTAAATTTTGTTAATCTACTATGATAATATCATAATCTGGGTGTACATTTGCCACTTCAAAATGAGAAACTTTATAGTATACTTTTTAACGGGTCTTTTTCTGCTCTTTGTAGTAGAAAGCAGACTTGACGTTAAAACACTACGAAACGACTACAACGGTCATGTTTCTCATCATATGCCGAAAAGAGCCAACCGCCTGAACCAGACTTTTGAAAAACTCTCCGTTCAGCAGATGGCCGATAATGTAGACAATTCCACTTTAGAACTTGCCGAAAATGACTTTCAGCTGTCTGATGTATGGCAGGCTATTGTTGTCTTTGCCGGAGTTTTCAGCCTTGTCTATATTTTTGGATTAAAAAGCTACAAACGCTTTAGACAGGATATTCATGGCTTTGTTCTTGGATTAGCCACCAAAAGGTTTATTCTGATCCGCTCTATTAGAATTTAAAATTTTATCGATCTATTCTTTTTCTGCCTGATTTTCCGGGTGGAAATACTTTACGTTGTGTATATGTTGGTAATCAGCACATCGTACCCCTTTTATTACCGTTTATTTCTATTCAAAACATTAACGATTTATATAAACTCTAGAATTATGATAAAAAGAGTTGCTTCGGGAATTGCGCTGAGTGCCCTTCTGTTGGCTGTTGGCTGCAATAAGAAAAAAGAAGAAAAAGAAGAAGTTACCGTATATCCGGTGACGTCCCCTGTAGTAATGGATACCGTAATCAACAAAGAATACGTAGCCCAGATTCAATCCGTAAAAAACATTGAAGTGAGAGCTCAGGAAAAAGGTTTCCTGGAAAAAATCTTTGTAGACGAAGGTCAATACGTACAGGCAGGACAAACATTGTTCCGAATTATGCCTAAACTGTATCAGGCAGAATTATTAAAAGCAAAAGCAGAGGTAGAACAGGCTTCTATCGAGCTGAAAAACGCAAGTACATTGGCAGGAAATAATATTGTTTCCAAGAACGAAAAAGCAATGGCAAAAGCCAAACTGGATGCTGCCAATGCAGAAATGAAACTGGCTCAGATCCACCTTTCATTTACAGATATTAAAGCACCATTCTCCGGTGTTATTAACAGGATTCCTTTGAAACTGGGAAGCCTTGTTGATGAAGGAGATCTGTTGACTTCATTATCAGACAATACAAGTATTTACACTTATTTCAATGTTTCAGAACCTGAATATTTGAGCTATCAGACCCATGCGGCTGACAGAGGTAGTAACCAGGTCGCTCTGATCACGGCAAATGGAGAAATGTATACTCAGAAAGGAGAAATCCAGACGATTGAAGGAGAATTTGATAATGAAACAGGAAATATTGCCTTCCGTGCAAAATTCCCAAATCCTGATAAACTTTTGAGAAATGGAGAAACGGGTAAAGTACAGATGTCAATGCCTGTTCATAATGCTTTGATTATTCCACAGAAAGCCACTTATGAAATACAGGATCAGAAATATGTATTTGTTATTGATAAAAACGGAGTAGCAAAATCCAGAAATATCAAAGTAGCTTATGAACTTCAGGATCTTTATGTAGTAGGCTCAGGAATCTCAAAAGGAGATCAGATTCTTCTGGAAGGAGTTCAGAAAGTGAAGGATGACCAAAAGGTGAAAACAAAATTCCAGGATCCTAAGAAAGTTCTTCAATCATTGAAATTAAAAGCAGAGTAATGGTCTCTAAAGTGAAGCAGTATGTTTAAAAAATTCATTCGCAGACCAGTTCTGTCTATAGTAATCTCATTGATTATTGTATTTATGGGAATATTGTCATTGGTGAAACTTCCGGTGACCCAGTTCCCATCCATTTCTCCGCCTAAAGTAAATATCACCGCAGAATATCCCGGAGCGAACAACGAATTGTTGATTAAATCCGTAGTAATCCCCTTGGAAAGAGGATTAAACGGTGTTCCCGGAATGAAATATATGACCTCAGATGCAGGGAATGACGGGGAAGCTTCCATCCAGATTGTATTTGATCTGGGGACAGATCCCAATGTAGCTGCAGTTAACGTTCAGAACCGTGTATCTTCAGTGGTGAATAAGTTACCTCCTCTTGTAGTACGTGAAGGGGTGAAGATCACTCGTGAAGAGCCTAACATGTTGATGTATATTAACCTCTACAGTGATGATCCTAAGGCTGACCAGAAATTCCTGTTCAACTATGCAGATATCAATGTGATGTCTGAGTTGAGAAGGGTAAGTGGTGTTGGTTTTGCAGATATCCTGGGAACCCGTGAATATGCCATGCGTATCTGGCTTAAACCGGATAGATTAACCGCTTATAATATTTCAGCTGATGAAGTAATGGAATCTCTGAATGAGCAGAGTTTGGAAGCTTCCCCAGGGAAAACGGGAGAAAGTTCCGGAAAGCGCTCTCAGTCCTTCGAATATGTATTAAAATATCCTGGACGTTTTAATAATGAAAAAGATTACGGAAACATTATTCTAAAGGCAAAACCGAATGGAGAATCTGTAAGGCTGAAAGACGTTGCCGATATAGAATTTGGAAGTTCCATGTATGATATTTATTCCACATTGAACGGAAAACCTTCTGCAGCGATCACCGTAAAACAATCCTATGGTTCCAATGCAAGCGACGTTATCAAAAACGTGAAAGCATTAATGAAGGATCTGGAGAAAAATAACTTCCCGAAAGGAATGCATTACGATATCAGCTATGACGTTTCAAGATTCCTGGATGCATCCATGGAAAAAGTAATCCATACCTTGTTTGAAGCCTTTATTCTGGTAGCAATTGTGGTATTCCTGTTCTTGGGTGACTGGCGTTCTACATTGATTCCTGCACTGGCAGTTCCGGTTTCATTGGTAGGAACATTTGCCGTCATGTCCGCATTTGGAATTACCCTGAATATGATTTCCCTCTTTGCTTTGGTAATGGCAATCGGGGTGGTAGTAGATGACGCGATTGTGGTAATTGAAGCCGTTCACGCCAAGATGGAAGAGAAGCATCTTTCCCCTTTGAAAGCCACAGAAGAAGCAATGCATGAGATCAGTGGAGCAATTATTGCAATTACATTGGTAATGGCATCCGTATTTATTCCGATTGCATTTATGTCTGGCCCGGTTGGGGTATTTTACCGCCAGTTCTCCATTACAATGGCTTCATCCATTATCCTATCGGGAATTGTTGCCCTTACTTTGACACCGGCATTATGTGCCCTGATCTTGAAAAATAATCACGGAAAAGCTAAAAAGAAAACTCCAATTACTATTTTCCTTGATAAATTCAATAACCTGTTTACAAAAGGAGCAGGAAAATATGAGAAGATGCTGAATAAAACAGTGACAAAAAAGACAATAACATTACCATTGTTATTAGCATTTTGTGCCTGTACATTCTTCCTGAGTAACTCTTTGCCTTCAGGATTTATTCCTGCGGAAGATCAGGGAATGATTTATGCCATTATTCAGACACCTCCGGGATCTACTTTGGAAAGAACCAATCAGATTGCCAAAGAGCTTTTAAGAGAATCTGAAGATATTGATGGCGTGCAGTCCGTTTCCTCTCTTGCAGGATATGAGATCTTGACTGAAGGTACGGGATCCAACTCCGGAACTTGTCTGATCAACCTTAAAAGCTGGGAAGAACGTAAGGAATCTGCTGCTGAAATCATTGAAAAACTCGAAGAAAAAGCCAAAAATATTCCCGGAGCCAATATTGAATTCTTCCAACCGCCTTCCGTTCCCGGATATGGAGCTGCAGGAGGTTTTGAACTTCGTTTGCTGGATAAAGCAGGAAGTGGAGATTATCATAAAATGGAGCAGGTAAGTAATGACTTTGTGAAGGAGCTTAAAAAACGTCCGGAACTTGGATCAGCATTTACATTCTATTCTGCGAGTTTCCCGCAGTATATGCTTAAAATAGACAACGATCTTGCAGAGCAAAAAGGAGTGACCATTGAAAAAGCGATGGATAACTTATCTACATTGATCGGATCCAACTATGAAACGAGTTTCATCCGTTTCGATAGACCTTATAAAGTAATTGTTCAGGCCGGTCCTCAATACCGTGCTCTGCCAACAGATCTGTTGAAACTCTATGTTAAAAACGACAAAGATCAGATGGTTCCTTATTCGGATTTCATGAGATTGGAAAAAGTATACGGATTATCAGAGATCACAAGACACAATATGTATAACTCAGCAGAGGTGAGTGGAACTCCTGCACCGGGATATAGTAGTGGACAGGCGATTAAGGCCATTCAGGAAGTAGCAGACAAAACACTTCCAAGAGGTTTTGGTATCGACTGGGCAGGTATTTCAAAAGATGAAGTAAGCCGTGGAAATGAAGCGGTATTTATCTTCCTGGTATGTTTAGGATTTGTTTATCTGATCCTTTCCGCACAGTATGAAAGCTTTATCCTTCCGTTGCCGGTAATTTTATCCCTTCCGGTAGGTATTTTTGGAGCCTTTTTATGTTTAAAACTTTTAGGGCTGGAAAACAATATCTATGCTCAGGTGGCTATGGTTATGCTTATTGGACTTTTAGGTAAAAACGCCGTGTTAATTGTTGAATTTGCCGTACAGAAAAAGGCTGAAGAAGGAATTCCTGTAGCAAAAGCTGCTATTGAAGGAGCTGCTATCCGTTTCCGTCCGATCCTGATGACATCGTTTGCATTCGTTGCCGGATTGATTCCATTGGTCATCGCAACAGGGCCGGGAGCTGTCGGTAACAGAACCATTGGTACTGCCGCCGCAGGAGGGATGTTAATCGGAACCATTTTCGGATTAATGATTATCCCGGGACTGTATTATATCTTCGGAACAATTGCAGATAAATCGAGACTGGCGAGATATGAAGAAGAAAATCCTCTAACAGAACAAACTGAACCTTATGAACATGATGGAAAATTCGAAGACTAAAAATATAATTATAGCCATTGCCTTATCGCTTGTACTCGCAAGCTGTAAGGCGCCGATGGCGACTGTCATAAAAGATGAGGTAAAAGAAAATATTCCTCAGAACTTTAATCAGGAAGAGCAGCAGGATGCTAATAACAATAGCGGAACAACTCCATGGAGACAGTTCTTTACAGATCCCAATCTGGTAACCCTGATTGAAACAGCTTTAAAAAATAATCAGGAACTGCTGATCACGCTTCAGGAGATTGAAATCGCGAAAAGTGGGGTCTTAGCTAAAAAGGGAAGGCTTACTCCAACTGTTTCTGCCGGAATAGGAGCCGGACTGAAAAAAGCCGGACGTTATACCAGTGAAGGAGCAGGGGATGCTACTACAGAAATAGAACCTGGAAAAGAAATGCCGGATCCGCTTGGAAACTTTGAAGCAGGATTAAACGCAAGCTGGGAGATTGATATCTGGAAAAAACTCAGAACGGAAAAAGAATCTGCAGTAGCGCATTATCTTTCTACAGTGGAAGGGAAGAATTTTGTTTTATCTAATCTTATTGAAGAAGTTGCGGACAACTATTATGAATTGTTGGCTCTTGATAATCAATTAGACATTATACAACAATATATAAAGCTTCAACAAAGAGCACTGGAGATTTCCAAAATTCAGAAAGAAGCTGCTGCTGCAACGGAGCTTGCCGTGAAAAAATTTGAAGCAGAATTGGCGAAATCCAAAGCTGCAGAATATACAATCCGCCAGCAGATCACTGAAAAGGAAAATGAAATTAATGCTTTATTAGGAAGATATCCACAGCCAATTGTGAGAACTAAGGAAAACTTTATGTCTACCATTCCACCGACTGTATATACCGGAATCCCATCTCAGTTATTGGCTAACCGACCTGATATCAAGCGTGCAGAATTGGAATTAAAGGCTTCAAAGCTGGATGTAGAAGCTGCAAGAAAAGAATTTTATCCTTCTCTGGAAATTTCTGCAACCTTAGGTCTTGAGGCATTCAAACCTTCCTACCTTGTTAAATTGCCGGAATCCATTGCTTATAATCTGGCAGGTGAATTGGCAGGGCCGCTGATTAATAAAAGTGCGATAAAAGCGAATTTCCAGACCGCAGATGCAAAACAGGTTCAGGCATTATACGAATATGATAAAACCATTTTGAATGCCTATCTGGATGTTGCGAATCTGATGTCAAAAGTTAAAAATATAGATCAGTATTATCAACTGAAGTCACAGGAAACCAAAGCGCTGGATCAGTCTATTGATATTGCCAATCAATTGTTCCGTAATTCAAGAGCGGATTATCTTGAAGTTCTTTTAAACCAGAGAGATGCTCTGGATGCTAAAATGGAGCTTATCGAAGCAAAACAGAAACAGCTCAGCACCGTAGTCGATATCTATAAAAGTTTAGGTGGAGGCTGGAAATAAAACATCATAATTCTATCAATAAACAGTTAATGTTTTTTGGAGGGTCAATTCTTTTAGGATTGGCCCTTTTTATTTTTAATACGACACGTTTTGTCGCTCCATATAAATAATTTTACATCAGAATAAGACTGAATTTACTATAAATAAAATTAAATAATAAATAGTATGATTTGCAGGATACCACATTAAAATGATTTTTGTGTCTTAAAAAGCATTAAATTCGCGAAGTTTTAAAAAGCTAATTACAACTCAAAAAACGACAACACGGGAATGAGAAAACTTTATCTCAGTGCATTTACTTTATGCACAATCTTGGGCGTATCTGCTCAGGAAGTGGTGTGGCAGAAAGACATCAAATCCTCTACCCAGGATTTCCTAAGCCAGGTCACCACTACCATCGACCAACAATATCTGATCACCGGAAGTTCTATTCAAAGCGATAAACAGCAGGCTTTAGGCAGTAAGCAAAACAACGGTTACGATTTCCATCTGGTAAAACTGAACCAACAGGGACAGGAAGTCTGGGAGAAATATTTTTCGGGATCTAACCATGATTATTTATCAGCAACCGTTACTACGCAGGATGGCGGGTTTTTACTGGCCGGAACATCCTATTCAGGAAAAGGACTCGATAAAAAAGATGATTCCAAAGGAGGATCCGATATCTGGCTGATCCGAATCAATGAATTTGGCGACGAATTATGGCAGAAAACCTTGGGAAGCACTTCCGATGAAGAAGCCAGAGCGGTGATTCAAACCACAGACTTAGGATTCTTTGTCGCCGGGAATGTACAGAGCTCATCAAAAGGCTACGGTTCTAAAGATGTCTGGATCACAAAATTGGATAAAAACGGAAAAGAATTATCCCAATTAATCTTAGGAGGAAAAGGCTTAGATGAAGTCGAGAAGATGATTCCCACGAAAGATGGTGGTGCATTGTTGGGAATTTACTCAAGAAGCACATCTGTTAAAACAAATAATCAGCAATCAACGACTAACATTAACATTCCGTCTGACAGAACTACAACCCATAACCTACTATCTGCAACCTCAAAGCAAAGCGATAATTTCGGCGAAGGCGATTACTGGATTGTCAAGCTAGACAAAAACGGAAAAGTAGAATGGGAAAAGAACTTTGGAGGCAAAGGTGATGACCACATCAGAACCCTTGCCTTAACTTCAACGGGCTTTATCATTGGTGGAGAATCCAGATCAGAAAGATCAGGCAATAAAACCGTAGGCCTGGAAGAAGGAACAGACCTCTGGCTGATTTCCCTAAATGAAAGAGGAGATGAACAGTGGCAGAAATCTTACAATTTCAAGAACCGGGATATTCTGATGGGTATGAGTGTGATTCAGAGCCAGGATACAAGAACCAAGAATCAAGACTTTACAAAAGGAATATTGTTGGGAGGCTATACCCAGGCTGAAGGAAGAATACAGACAGATGATGAAACCTTCTGGATGCTCTATCTGGATCAGAATGGAAATGAGCAGTGGAGAAAACACGTGAAAGGAGAATCCAGACAAAGAGAAGAAAGGCTTTCCGACTTAAAACTGAACAGAGATGGTTCTATTATTCTGGCCGGAACCAGTGCAGAAGAACTGGGAAAAGAAAACTGGAAGATTGTAAAACTGGGTGATAAACAGGTTGATCAGCTGATTGAAAAATATGATATCAAAATCTACCCGAATCCTGTTTCTGATTATGCCTATGTAGAAATCGGCTTTGATTTCAAGGAAGCTGATATTCTCTTGTATGATATGAGTGGAAGACAACTTCAGAGTATAAAAACAAAGAACAGAGTAACGAAGATCAATACCCAGGCTTTGATTCAGGGAGCGTATCTGGTGACGATAAAAACTGATACCAACAAAACAGCGAATGCTAAACTCATTAAGAAATAACCATGAAGAAGAATAAAATAGTATTATTGGCTCTTTGCATTGCAAGCCATTATTATTGGGCACAGGATAAAGATTATGTTCAGGGAATTGTTCCACAAACCCCTGAAGTCAATGCTTTATTTAAGAATTTTGAAACTCCGGTTTCATTAAATACAGGGGTGCCTAATATCTCAATTCCCATATATAACATAAAAGAGGGAGATATTGATTTCAACCTTAGTCTTTCCTACAACAGCAGTGGAATCACTGTGGGAGAAAGATCAACATGGGTTGGATTGGGCTGGAATCTACCTATTTCCACTTTAGCCAGAAATGTAAGACAACTTCCTGATGATCTTTCTTATGGTTTCTTTTATGAGCAGCAGTATACTGTTAAAAATGTATATGCTATACGAAATGCTCAAACACCGGATCAACAAACAATATGCGATGAAATTTGCAATAAACATCAGCAAGGCCTTTTAGACCTTGAATCTGATGATTACAGGCTCACGCTTCCTGACGGGAAAAGCATTTCTTTTATGGTAAACCAGGAAAGAAGCACAGAAAACCCGATTGGTCAGATTATTCAATTCCCTGAATCAGATTATAAAATAAAATATAATCAGACTACCGGAAGCTGGGTTGTCACAAACCCGTCAGGGTATCAATATGTATATGAAAAAGGAAGTACAATTTATCTTTCCCATACTTACTCTATTGGAGACGGTTTCATTGGTACTCCACCAACAGGAGGAACAACCAGCTATAATAGCACATGGATACTTTCTAAAATTATAAGCCCAACCAATCGGGTATTAAATTTTGAATATGATTCCATTAATTATGATGACTGTGATCTGGTTAACCAAACCAAAACGGTTGTTTCCACAGGGGGGAATAATTCTAGAAACGAGGTCACTACCAATTATGGAAGAACAAAAGGAACCAATACTTTTATCAAAAGAATTTATGGTGATTTTGGGGAAGTCACCTTTAATAAAAGTGAAAGACTGGATTATTCTGTCTATGGAAGAAAACTTGATAATATTGAAGTTAAAAACAACAACAGGGTGATCAATAAAATAGAGCTTCAGTATGATTATATGACGAGCACTGTTCCTTCTCCTGTATACTCCTGCAACAGATATGAACCTAATGATAATATTGCCAAAAGATTACGTTTAAATAAAGTACTTTTTGATACCAATACAGATAAGCCTTACAGCTATCAGTTACAATATAATAGCCAGTTACTTCCTCACAGGTTTTCTTATGCCCGTGACTGGTGGGGTTATTACAATGGTCAGATGAATAATCAGGGATTAACGCCAAGTATTGATCTTGTATTGGAAGAGCAAAACAAAAGAGATTTAGATCAGGAATCTACCAAAGCAGGTATACTGGAGGAAATTTTATATCCTACGGGTGGAAAAACTAAATTTATTTTTGAAAATAATAGAGGAATTGATAACATCAATTCAGCAGGAAGAGGGAATGAATTTCATGACATCACGCCTTATAAAATACAATATAAACATTTTTCTACCAATGAAAATACCTCACAGCAACTCAACAAAACCTATACATCTCCTATTGAAATTAATACCTCGGATATTACCAGCTATCAAAATTTTAATTTGCAGATAGATGCTCAAACCAGTAAATGTATTTATGAAGATGGTAATTTACCGGAACGTGGGAGCTGTGCTATTTACTATTCTGTACTCAATGGAAACAATGAAGTGATTGTTCCTAGATTACTGTTACGTAATCTTTCTAAAATGGCACAAATCCCTATCAATAAACTTACTCCTGCTAATAATACATTAAAGGTAGAAGTATACTCAGGGACTCAAAGCAGTCTGCCGGGAATGCAGTATTTCAATTATAATCAGGATGAAGCCACGGTCAGTTTGCGCTGGAAAGTAGTGGATACTACATTGGCAAAAAAAACAGATGCAGGGTTTGAAGTTCCGTTCGGAGGATTAAGAATTAAAAAAATTGAAAACTATTCTTCGGCTAATACACTTTCGTTGGTAAAGGAATATGCTTATAAAAGTGATGCCGGAATTGAATCAGGAATTTCCAATTTTGAGATGGACTTTTTACAATACGGTAAAAGCAGAATATTCGTAGCTTCTCAAAGTAGATTTCCGATGCAAAATAATAGCAGCAGTTCGATACAATATGTAAGAGCTGATGAAGTTCAGACTAATTTCCAGACGAATGAACAAATAAAAGTCTCTCATTATTTTCAGAATAATAACAGGCTGGGAGCCTTTTTAGGGGCATGTTTATTTATCAAACCTAAGGGTGAAGCTCATCTTGCGTCTGCCACGGTACCTTGTTATGAACATCCGCTGAATAGCAAAGAGGTCGGAACAATATCTAATGTATTCACAGAGGAGAAATACCAATATAGCTCCAATTTTCCTGGTGTTGAAGAGCAAAAAAAACCTAAAAGAATCTATGGAATCGACTACGACAGGGTATTGAAACCTCAGGATTTTACCTATTTAAAGTATAATCTGGGGTTTTTATTTTCATCATCTTATTTAGGTTTTCAGTTCTTTTATTATGAGTTTAATAATTTTGAAGAACTACCCAAAGAATTTACCAATACCAGAACTGAAATACTGGACGGTACCAATCTGGTAACTAAAACTCAGTACAAAAGCTTAAGCCCCAATCATTATCAGGTAACCAAAGAGAAAACCTCTTTACCCGATGGAATTATCAAGGAAACTAACTACAGCTATGCCCATGAAAAAAACAATCAAAAGCTGATCAATGCTAATATGATAGGAATTCCTTTAGAAACGGAAACCACTCAAACTATTGGAGTTGCCACCCAAACCCTTTCCAAAACGGAAACGAAATATGATCATCCATCGAACTTGCTTCCGAGCTCAGTAGTATCTACTGATCTACAAGGTGCTATTTCTACAGAAGTTACTTACGATCAATATGATTTGAAAGGGAATTTACAACAATATACTGCAAAAAATGGGGTCTCAACAGTACTTGTTTGGGGTTACAATCAAGCTAAGCCTATTGCGAAAATAGACGGAGCGAAATTAACAGATATCCAGCAGTCCTTAGTTGATGCTATTGTGGCGGCTTCCAATACAGATGCCGCGGCGGGAGCCAATAATGATGAAACTGCATTTTTATCTGCATTGAATACCTTCAGAATGAACGCTTCATTATCTGCTTATCAGGTGACCACCTATACGTACGA
>NZ_PCPP01000010.1 GCF_002979755.1 Chryseobacterium culicis
TTTTTAAAAATAAAATAAAAACTGGCGGCGGCCTACTCTCCCGCGTTAGCAGTACCATCGGCGCTGGTGGGCTTAACTTCTGTGTTCGGAATGGGAACAGGTGAGCCCCACCGCTAAAACCACCCTAAAGGTTGTATATAAGGTTGCAGGGGATAGGGATTAGATTGCAGGTATAACTGCTACCTTGTATCTATTATCTGCTTCCTGTTTTATCGATAAAAACTTTCACAAAGAGGTAACCTTGCTGCACTTTCGTGCGCCATATCAGGCTATAAATCTACGGGTAATTAGTACTACTTGGCTATGACATTACTGTCTTTACACCTATAGCCTATCAACGTCGTCATCTCCAACGACCCTTAAAAGATGTCTCATCTTGAGGCGAGTTTCGCACTTATATGCTTTCAGTGCTTATCTCTTCCAAACGTAGCTACTCAGCAGTGCACCTGGCGGTACAACTGATACACCAGAGGTTTGTTCAATTCGGTCCTCTCGTACTAGAATCAAGCCCTCTCAAACATCTAACGCCCGCAATAGATAGAGACCGAACTGTCTCACGACGTTCTGAACCCAGCTCGCGTGCCACTTTAATGGGCGAACAGCCCAACCCTTGGGACCTTCTCCAGCCCCAGGATGTGACGAGCCGACATCGAGGTGCCGAACCTCCCCGTCGATGTGAGCTCTTGGGGGAGACTAGCCTGTTATCCCCGGAGTACCTTTTATCCTATGAGCGATGGCCCTTCCATACGGAACCACCGGATCACTATGTCCTGCTTTCGCACCTGATCGACTTGTAGGTCTCACAGTCAAGCACCCTTATGCCATTACACTCTACGCACGGTTACCAAGCGTGCTGAGGGTACCTTTGAAAGCCTCCGTTACTCTTTTGGAGGCGACCACCCCAGTCAAACTACCCACCACGCAATGTCCTTCTAAAAGAAGTTAGGCTCCAAGTAAGTAAAGGGTGGTATTTCAACGTTGGCTCCACAAACACTAGCGTGCCTGCTTCAAAGCCTCCCACCTATCCTACACATTACTTACTCAAAGTCAATACGAAGTTATAGTAAAGGTTCACAGGGTCTTTTCGTCCCATTGCGGGTAATCGGCATCTTCACCGATACTACAATTTCACAGAGCTCATGGTTGAGACAGTGCCCAGATCGTTACACCATTCGTGCAGGTCGGAACTTACCCGACAAGGAATTTCGCTACCTTAGGACCGTTATAGTTACGGCCGCCGTTTACTGGGGCTTCAGTCAATGCCTTCGGTTTAACCCTAAGCACCTTCCTTAACCTTCCAGCACCGGGCAGGTGTCAGACCCTATACTGCATCTTTCGATTTTGCAGAGTCCTGTGTTTTTGATAAACAGTCGCCTGGGCCTCTTTACTGCGGCCACCATTGCTGATGGCGTCTCTTCTCCCGAAGTTACGAGACTATTTTGCCTAGTTCCTTAACCATGATTCACTCTAGCACCTTAGGATTCTCTCCTCGACTACCTGTGTCGGTTTTGGTACGGGTTGCTTCACTTCGGCTTTTCTTGGAAGCACTTTCCCTACAGCAGCTTCGCCCGAAGGCTAGGCCTTGACTATTCCGTCAGTCTCCAGTAAGTACGGCACTCCGTCCCCTTTTTAGTGTGAGCAAGTATGGGAATATTAACCCATTGTCCATCCACTACCCCTTTCGGGTTCGCGTTAGGTCCCGACTAACCCTCAGCTGATTAGCATGGCTGAGGAAACCTTAGTCTTTCGGTGAGCGGGTTTCTCGCCCGCTTTATCGTTACTTATGCCTACATTTTCTTTTCTATCCGCTCCACAATACCTCACAGTACTGCTTCGGCGCAAATAGAATGCTCTCCTACCAGATGTACTTAAAGTACAAATCCATAGCTTCGGTAATATGTTTATGCCCGATTATTATCCATGCCGGACCGCTCGACTAGTGAGCTGTTACGCACTCTTTAAATGAATGGCTGCTTCCAAGCCAACATCCTAGCTGTCAATGCAGTCCAACCGCGTTGCTTCAACTTAACATATATTTTGGGACCTTAGCTGTTGGTCTGGGTTCTTTCCCTCTCGGACATGGACCTTAGCACCCATGCCCTCACTGCCGTAGAACATTTATTAGCATTCGGAGTTTGTCAGGAATTGGTAGGCGATGAAACCCCCGCATCCAATCAGTAGCTCTACCTCTAATAAACTTATATACGACGCTGCACCTAAATGCATTTCGGAGAGTACGAGCTATCTCCCAGTTTGATTGGCCTTTCACCCCTACCCACAGGTCATCCGAAGACTTTTCAACGTCAACCGGTTCGGTCCTCCACTCTGTGTTACCAGAGCTTCAACCTGCCCATGGGTAGATCACAAGGTTTCGCGTCTAATCCTACTAACTATACGCCCTATTCAGACTCGCTTTCGCTCCGGCTCCGGTACTTAATACCTTAACCTCGCTAGTAAAATTAACTCGTAGGCTCATTATGCAAAAGGCACGCCGTCACACCATATAGGTGCTCCGACCGCTTGTAGGCGTACGGTTTCAGGTTCTATTTCACCCTTCTATTCGAAGTGCTTTTCACCTTTCCTTCACAGTACTTGTTCACTATCGGTCTTTCAGGAGTATTTAGCCTTGGAGGATGGTCCCCCCATATTCAGACAGGATTTCACGTGTCCCGCCCTACTCATTTATCATCCAAATATGCCTTTCGAGTACAGGATTATCACCTTCTATGATTGTTCTTTCCAGAACATTCCTCTAAACATATAAAGACTTTTGGGCTAATCCGCTTTCGCTCGCCACTACTTACGGAATCTCTTCGATTTCTTTTCCTCCGGGTACTTAGATGTTTCAGTTCTCCGGGTTTGCTCCTCTTACGAGGTGACTGGTCTTCAACCAGCCGGGTTGCCCCATTCGGACATCTGCGGATCAATTCGTGTGTGCCAATCCCCGCAGCTTTTCGCAGCTTACCACGTCCTTCGTCGCCTCTGAAAGCCTAGGCATCCGCCATACGCCCTTAACGATTTCTTTCCTAATATTTAAATTAGTTCAGTATTTTTTGATAAACTTTCGTCTATCGATATTTTTATAAACTCGGCACTCGAAAGTGCTCGGTTATCTCTTTGTGATGTCTTTACCGTTAATGTCAATGATCTTAATGTCTTCTTGTCTGCTTAATGAACAGATATTGTTGTTGGCTCTATCCGTAACTTTTAAATTAAGCTTCCAAAACTGTGGAGAATAAGGGAGTCGAACCCTTGACCTCCTGCGTGCAAGGCAGGCGCTCTAGCCAGCTGAGCTAATTCCCCTCTAGTAGACTAAGAGATTCAAGATGCTAGATTCAAGACTTTTTACTTGTTAGTCTTGGCTCTTGGCTCTTTTATCTTCCCGTCTTTTAATTAGTAGTCTCGGGCAGGCTCGAACTGCCGACCTCTACATTATCAGTGTAGCGCTCTAACCAGCTGAGCTACGAGACTGTCTTTTTAGACTAATAGATCCTAGATGCTAGATACAAGACTTTCATTCGTCTTGGTTCTTCGCTCTGGGCTCTTGTATCTCTTCCCTATACTAATTTCTAGTGGGTTTTGTATTTTTATATAGCAACCAAACAAAAAACTAAAGCTTTACTTTAAGTAAGTACTTTGTATCTTACGATACTAATTTTGTTTATCGTCCGAAGACGCTCTAAAATGAGATGTTCCAGCCGCACCTTCCGGTACGGCTACCTTGTTACGACTTAGCCCTAGTTACCTGTTTTACCCTAGGCAGCTCCTATTACGGTCACCGACTTCAGGTACCCCAGACTTCCATGGCTTGACGGGCGGTGTGTACAAGGCCCGGGAACGTATTCACCGCGCCATGGCTGATGCGCGATTACTAGCGATTCCAGCTTCATAGAGTCGAGTTGCAGACTCCAATCCGAACTGAGACCAGCTTTCGAGATTTGCATCACATCGCTGTGTAGCTGCCCTCTGTACTGGCCATTGTATTACGTGTGTGGCCCAAGGCGTAAGGGCCGTGATGATTTGACGTCATCCCCACCTTCCTCTCTACTTGCGTAGGCAGTCTCACTAGAGTCCCCAACTTAATGATGGCAACTAGTGACAGGGGTTGCGCTCGTTGCAGGACTTAACCTAACACCTCACGGCACGAGCTGACGACAACCATGCAGCACCTTGAAAAATGTCCGAAGAAAAGTCTATTTCTAAACCTGTCATTTCCCATTTAAGCCTTGGTAAGGTTCCTCGCGTATCATCGAATTAAACCACATAATCCACCGCTTGTGCGGGCCCCCGTCAATTCCTTTGAGTTTCAAACTTGCGTTCGTACTCCCCAGGTGGCTAACTTATCACTTTCGCTTAGTCTCTGAACCCGAAAGCCCAAAAACGAGTTAGCATCGTTTACGGCGTGGACTACCAGGGTATCTAATCCTGTTCGCTCCCCACGCTTTCGTCCATCAGCGTCAGTTGTTGCTTAGTAACCTGCCTTCGCAATTGGTGTTCTAAGTAATATCTATGCATTTCACCGCTACACTACTTATTCCAGCTACTTCAATAACACTCAAGACCTGCAGTATCAATGGCAGTTTCACAGTTAAGCTGTGAGATTTCACCACTGACTTACAGATCCGCCTACGGACCCTTTAAACCCAATAAATCCGGATAACGCTTGCACCCTCCGTATTACCGCGGCTGCTGGCACGGAGTTAGCCGGTGCTTATTCGTATAGTACCTTCAGCTTCCCACACGTGGAAAGGTTTATCCCTATACAAAAGAAGTTTACAACCCATAGGGCCGTCGTCCTTCACGCGGGATGGCTGGATCAGGCTCTCACCCATTGTCCAATATTCCTCACTGCTGCCTCCCGTAGGAGTCTGGTCCGTGTCTCAGTACCAGTGTGGGGGATCACCCTCTCAGGCCCCCTAAAGATCGCAGACTTGGTGAGCCGTTACCTCACCAACTATCTAATCTTGCGCGTGCCCATCTCTATCCACCGGAGTTTTCAATTTTAAATGATGCCATTCAAAATGTTATGGGGTATTAATCTTCCTTTCGAAAGGCTATCCCCCAGATAAAGGCAGGTTGCACACGTGTTCCGCACCCGTACGCCGCTCTCAAGATCCCGAAAGATCTCTACCGCTCGGCTTGCATGTGTTAGGCCTCCCGCTAGCGTTCATCCTGAGCCAGGATCAAACTCTCCATTGTATGTTTGTCTGACTCACTCAAAGTTTTTTAACGCTTTAGTTTTTCCTTACTTGGTTGTTATATTGTATGTCAATGATCTTTATATCTTTCGCTTTTCAACGAAGCAATCTTTCTGTCAGTGTTGCTCCGTATTTGCGAGTGCAAAAGTAAAACTTTATTTCTTAATGACCAAATGTTTTAAAGAAAA
>NZ_PCPP01000011.1 GCF_002979755.1 Chryseobacterium culicis
TATTATTTCCTCCTTCATAGCCTGTATCATTTAATGAGCTTTCAATAATCTGGTTCAGGCGGTTTCCTGTATATTTATAGGCAAGATCATCTACCAGCGTAGAGGTGGCCCCAAAAACAGGGATCGCATTTCTTTTTAAGAATGTAATATTTCCGTTGACATCATAGGTCAAACGTTCATCAAAATTCTTGTTGTGCGGATTGGTTGTCTCCGGTTCTGCATATTCGGCATCAGTTAATCGATTAAGTTTATCGTAGGTATAATTGTACCTTTTCAGAATATCCTGTGAAGAATTTTTCCAATCTATTTCTGCAATATTTCCATTGAACCTGCCGGAAGAGATGCTGGTATAGACAGGATTATTGTATTTTACCTCATACCCAAAAAGTTTCCCATTCAGATTCGCAGGATTATTGATCCTGGTTATCCACCCCCGGATATTGTATTGGTAATCTATGGTTTGTAATGGGGATGCAGCAGCTGTTCCTCCTACTTTCTTGGATTCCAACTGGGAAATCTCATTATACTTATTCTGTGTGAGGTATTCAACAGGATTGCTGCCCACCTGATGGGTATGGGTCAGAAGCCTGTTCTGAGGATCATAGGTGAATTTTTCTACAATAGCCTTTTCAGGATCCGAACCCAATCTTCTATGGTAGGTATTGCTCTGAAGGACAACTCCTGTAAAGTCAAGTTTATTGTTAACTACCGTATAACCACCCAAATGGTTATTGCTTCTTGAACCGATATTTCTTCCTTTGGTATCATACCAGATAAAGTTACGCGTCCATTGATCATCTTCTATATTTTTGATATAGGAAGCGGTAAGCAATCCCTTGGTGGTTCTTTCCTGAGCCGGATTGTCCGTAAGAAGAGGCTGGGCAAATACATTGGTAACCGCTGAAGAGCCTGGTGGATAGCTGTCATAATAATTAACACTTAATACCTGGCTAACATTGGAAGGGGTGGAAAGCTTGGTATAG
Organism: Chryseobacterium culicis; assembly: GCF_002979755.1. Lineage (NCBI taxonomy): Bacteria > Pseudomonadati > Bacteroidota > Flavobacteriia > Flavobacteriales > Weeksellaceae > Chryseobacterium > Chryseobacterium culicis. The sequence goes on from NZ_PCPP01000011.1 coordinate 984, forward strand.
TATACCGCCATACCGTTTAAGGTAAATCCCACCGCAGCCGTTCGGGTTTCATATAAAACGGTATTGACATTCGCACTGTTTTGTATCGATACCCTATTGGCTGTATTATTGGTGATTCCTGTATAAATGGTTCTTCCAAACTGGTCATACTTGGTAAAGAGCCATTGTCCTTTTCCTTTAAGAACTGTATCTTGAGTCAGAATAAGCTGATCTGCTTTATTGTACACCATATACTCCCAGCCTTTTCCGGGCAGTTTTTTTTCTACCAGACGGTTTTTGCTGTCATATTTATACTGGTAGCATAAATCGTTAAGCACGGTATTGGGATCTGATTCTAAAGCCGCTTTGGGAGGAATCACAAAAGCCAGCTGATTATAGTCATTATAAACATAATAGGTATCGGCATTTTCTGTAGCACTGATGACTTTTCTTACCAGCAAAACCTGTCCCTGAGCATTTTTAAATTCAATAGTTGGGTTTCCGTCTTCATCAGTCACTGTATTTTTATACAACTCTCCTGTTCCATAGGAGCCTGGTGCAAGTAATTTGGATTCAAAATTGGTATAGTTAAAAGTAGTGGTATATTTTTTAACGTCTCCAGTGACATTAGCCTGGTATCCAAATTGTACAGGTTTGTTAGCCCATGCATTTCCCACCTGCTTTTGTCCTAAAACACGATTTAACGGAGAGCTTTCCAGAATTTTCTCTGAATAGATTTTCTCCGTACTATATGGTGTACTGCTTACATTGGCTAAGGGATTGGCAACAATGCCGCCACTGAGAGTTCCTCCCTGAGGCACGGGCAGATAGTCCAACACCTGTCTCCCGAAACCATCATATACAATAGGGGTTACAACATCTTTTCCTAATGGAGAGGCTTTGACATTGACAATTTGTTTGGGTCTTCCCAACCCGTCAAAATACTGAACGGTTTCTGAGCTTTTAACATTCGCAAGCGTAGGATCTGACAAATACGTCTTTGAGTACACATAATTTTCGGTACTGGTAAGCTGCGCCTGGGCAATTCCTATGATGAATATTCCTATGGGAATTAATATCTTTTTCATCGGTTTTAGTTTTTATAGTTATATTGGAATTCTTTTACCGTTTTATAGATCGTATTTCCACTGCTTTCTTTTTCCTGCTGACGGATTTCTTTCAATCGATTAGCAGTATCATAAATATAAAACTCACTGAGTCCTGAAGGAGGAGTAATGCTTCTTACGCCTATCAATGGATCGTACGTATAGGTGGTCACCTGATAAGCAGATAATGAAGCGTTCATTCTGAAGGTATTCAATGCAGATAAAAATGC